>DATABU010000376.1:0-1520 GCA_036259415.1 Longimicrobiaceae bacterium | reverse complement strand
GGCGGGCGGCGAGACGGCCGGAGCGGACGTGCTGCGGGCGCATCTCTCGGAACGGCTCCCCGAATACATGGTCCCGGCGGCGTACGTGCGCCTGGAGACGCTGCCGCTGAACCCGAACGGGAAGGTGGACCGCAGGGCGCTCCCCGCGCCCGAGGGCGATGCGTTCCCCGCGCGTGGGTACGAGGCGCCGTCCGGGAGGGTGGAGGAGGCGGTCGCGGCGATCTGGGCGGAGCTGCTGGGGGCGGAGCGGGTGGGCCGGCGCGACCACTTCTTCGAGCTTGGGGGGCACTCGCTGCTCGCGGTGCGCGTGGTCTCGCGGGTGCGGCAGGCGCTGGGCGTTGAGGCCTCGCCGCGCGACGTGTTCGAGCGGCCCGTGCTGGCGGACTTCGCGCGCGGGCTGGAGACCGCCGCGCGTGCCGAGGCGACGGCGATCGCGCCGGTGGATCGCTCCGGCCCGCTCGCGCTCTCGTTCGCGCAGCAGCGGCTGTGGTTCCTGGAGCAGCTGGGGAACCTGGGCAGCACCTACCACATGCCCATGCGCCTGCGGCTGCGGGGGGAGCTGGACCGCGGCGCGCTGGCGCGGTCGCTGGACCGCATCGTCGCCCGCCACGAGGCGCTGCGGACCTCCTTCCCGACGGTGGACGGCGAGCCGGTCCAGCACATCGCCCCGGTCGAGGAGAGCGGGCTCCGGCTGGTGGAGCACGACCTCCGTGCCTCGGCGGACGCGGAGGACGAGCTGCGCCGCCTGGTGCGGGACGAGGCGAGCGCGCCCTTCGACCTGGCGCAGGGGCCGCTGTTCCGCGGGCGGCTGGTGCGGATGGCGGCGGACGACCACGTGCTGCTGCTGACGATGCACCACATCGTCTCCGACGGCTGGTCGATGGGCGTGCTCTTCCGCGAGCTGGCCACGTTGTACGCCGCCTTCGCGCGCGGCGAGGAAGATCCGCTCCCGCCGCTGCCGGTGCAGTACGCCGACTACGCCGTGTGGCACCGCCGCTGGGTGGATGGGCCCGTCCTGGAGGCGCAGGCGGAGTACTGGACCGAAGCGCTGGCCGGCGCGCCCGAGCTGCTGGAGCTGCCCACCGACCGCCCGCGCCCGGCGAAGCAGGACTTCACCGGCGCGTCGGTGAACGTGGAGCTCGACGAGGCGCTGGCCGCGGCGCTCAGGACGCTGTCGCAGCGGCACGGCACCACGCTGTTCATGACGCTGCTCGCCGGCTGGGCCGCCGTGCTCGCCCGGCTCTCGGGCCAGGACGACGTGGTGATCGGTACACCGAGCGCCAACCGCGGCCGGAGCGAGATCGAGGGTCTGATCGGCTTCTTCGTCAACACGCTGCCGGTGCGGGTGGACCTCTCCGGCGCGCCCACGGTGGCGGAGGCGCTGGGGCGCGTGAAGGCGCGCGCGCTGGAGGCGCAGCAGAACCAGGACATCCCGTTCGAGCAGGTGGTGGAGCGGGTGCAGCCGGCGCGGAGCCTGGCGCACAGCCCGCTCTTCCAGGTGATGTTCGCCTGGCAGAACG
>DATABU010000375.1:0-2640 GCA_036259415.1 Longimicrobiaceae bacterium | reverse complement strand
GGGCGTGGACGCCTCGCCGGGCGACCTGTTCGAGCGGCCGGTGCTGGCGGACCTCGCGCGCGGGCTGGAGACGGCCACGTGGGCGGAGGAGACGGCGATCGTACCCGTGAAGCGCGGGGGGCCGCTGCCGCTGTCGTTCGCGCAGCAGCGGCTCTGGTTCATCGACCAGATGGAGGGCGCGGGCGCGGCCTACCACCTCCCCATGCGCCTGCGGCTGAAGGGCGAGCTGGACCGCGAGGCGCTGGTCCGCGCGCTGGACCGCATCGTCGCGCGCCACGAGGTGCTGCGGACGACCTTCGCCGTCGTGGACGGTGAGCCGGAGCAGCGGATCGCGCCGGCGGACGAGCACGGCTTCACCCTGCTGGACCACGACCTCACCGGGCGCGGGGACGCGGAGGGGGAGCTGCTGCGCCTGGCGGAGGAGGAGGCTGCGGCGCCGTTCGACCTGGCGGTGGGGCCGCTGGTCCGTGGCCGGCTGGTGCGGATGGGGTCCGAGGACCACGCGCTGCTGCTGACGATGCACCACGTGGTGAGCGACGGGTGGTCGATCGGAGTGCTGGAGCGGGAGCTGGGTGCGCTGTACGCCGCCTTCGCGCGGGGCGAGGGAGATCCGCTCCCGCCGCTGCCGGTGCAGTACGCCGACTACGCCGTGTGGCACCGCCGCTGGGTGGAAGGGCCCATCCTGGAGGCGCAGGCGGAGTACTGGCGGGCGACGCTGGCAGGCGCGCCGGAGCTGCTGGAGCTGCCGACGGACCGCCCTCGCCCGGCGCGGCAGGACTTCGCGGGCGCCTCGGTGGAGGTGGAGCTGGACGAGGCGCTGGTGGCGAGGCTGGCGGCGCTGGGACGGCGGCACGGGACCACGCCGTTCATGACGGTGCTGGCCGGCTGGGCCACGGTGCTCGCCCGGCTCTCGGGTCAGGACGACGTAGTGGTCGGGACGCCGTCGGCGGGCCGCGGGAGCAGCGAGATCGAGGGGCTGATCGGGCTCTTCGTCAACACGCTGGCCCTCCGGGTGGAGCTGTCGGGCGCGCCGACCGTGGCCGAGCTGCTGGGGCGGGTGCGGGAGCGGGCGCTGGAGGCCCAGCGGCACCAGGACGTCCCCTTCGAGCAGGTGGTGGAGCGGGTGCGGCCGGCGCGCAGCCTGGCGCACACGCCCATCTTCCAGGCGATGCTGGCGTGGCAGGAGATGCCCGGCGGAGGACTGGAGCTGCCGGGGCTCGACGTGGTCCGGCTGGACGCGGGGGAGGACGGTGCGGCGCCGTTCGACCTGACGCTGAGCATCGCGCCGCGCGACGGACGGATCGCCGGCACCCTGGCGTACGCCACCGCGCTTTTCGACCGGGTGACGGTGGAGCGGTACGTCGGCTACCTGCGCCGCGTGCTGGAAGAGATGGCCGCCGACGAGCGCCAGCCGGTTGAGCGGCTGGCTCTGATGCCGGAGAGCGAGCGCGCTCGGGTGCTGGAAGCATGGAACCGGACCGGGGCGGAGCACCCCGCAGACGCCTGCGTCCACCACCTCGTGCAGGCGCAGGCCGCGCGCACGCCGCACGCCGTGGCCGTGGCGCACGAAGACCGCACGCTGACCTACGGCGAGCTGAACGCGCGCGCCAATCGCCTGGCGCACCACTTGGCCGGGCTGGGAGTGGGGGCAGATGCGCGGGTGGCGCTGTGCGTGGAGCGCGGCCCGGAGATGGTGGTGGGGATGCTCGCCGTGCTCAAGGCTGGCGGAGCGTACGTGCCGCTGGACCCCGCGTATCCGGACGAGCGGCTGCGCTACATGCTGGCCGACAGCCGGCCCGCGGTGCTGCTGGCGCCGGCCGGGCTGGCGGAGCGGTTCGCGGGGAGCGGCGTGCCGATCCTGGATCCCGCGGACGATTCGGCGTGGGCACATCATCCGGACACCGATCCGCGGCCGGCGGGGCTCTCGCCCGACCACCTGTGCTACGTCATCTACACCTCCGGCAGCACCGGGCGCCCCAAGGGCGTGGCGGTGCCGCACCGGGGCGTGCTGAACCTGGTCCGCTGGCACCAGCGCGCCTACGCCGTCACGGCGGACGACCGCTCCACGCAGTTCGCCTCGCCCGCGTTCGACGCGGCGGCGTGGGAGACGTGGCCGTACCTGGCGAGCGGCGCGGAGCTGCACCTGCTGCCGGCCGCCGTGCGCGCGGCTCCGGATGCGTTGCTGGGCTACTTCTCCCGCTCCCGGATCACCCTGGCGTTCCTCCCCACCCCTGTCGCGGAGGCGGTGCTGGACGAGGTCGACCGCCTCGGCTCCCCCACCCTGGCGCTGCGCGCCCTGCTGACGGGCGGCGACGTGCTGCACCGCGGCCCCGGCGCCGCGCCCTTCCGCCTGGTGAACCACTACGGGCCCACGGAGAGCAGTGTGGTCAGCACGGCGGCCGAGGTGCCGGCGGACTGCGCCGGCGCGCCGCCGATCGGGCTGCCGATCGAGAACCAGACGGCGTACGTGCTGGACCGGTGGATGAACCCCGTGCCGGTGGGCGTGGCCGGCGAGCTGTTGGTGGGGGGAGCCGGGCTGGCCCGCGGCTACCTGGGCCGTCCCGCGCTGACGGCGGAGCGCTTCGTTCCCGACCCGTTCGGCCGCGCCTACGGCGGGCGCCTGTACCGCACCGGCGACCG
>DATABU010000374.1:0-2438 GCA_036259415.1 Longimicrobiaceae bacterium | reverse complement strand
GGATGCTCGCCACCCTCCCCCGTTCCGGGGGAGGGGCATCTCACGGGTAGGGGCTGGCGGCGGAGTGCGTCCGCGGCGGGCCCCCTCCCCGGAACGTGCCCCCTCCAATCACCCGCGAGCGGGGGAGGGGCTCTTGTCGTGGCAGTTCGCAGTTTCCTGCCGTTCCCACACCATCTCGCGGAGGGAGACCCGGGGGCGGTTTCCCGGGGCTCCCGCAGCCGGAGCGGAGACCCACAGCCGTACCGTGGGGCTCCGCGACCCGCGCAGGAGACAGGCCGCAGTCTGGCCTGGCTCCGGAGCGGCCCCGCCAACGGAGCCGGTCACCCCCACCCCATCCGCTCCCGCAGCGCAACGACGTGCGCCACGTGGTGCCGCCCGTGCCACGCGTACAGCCCCACCGCCGAATCCAGGCGTACACTCGTCCCCAGCTCCGGGTGCCGGTACACCCGCGCGAGATCGTCCGGCCCCAGCGAGCGCAGCAGCAGCACCCAGCGGTGGTGGAGCGCGTCGAGAAGCGCCAGCGACACCTCCACGGGCGTGGCCCGGGTGTCCTCCAGCTCCGCCCACCGCGCCTCCTCGTACGGCTTGATGACCGGCGCCTCCTCCGTGAGGGCCAGCTTGAAGCGCACGTAGGCGTTCGCGTGGCTGTCCGGGACGTGGTGCACCACCTGGCGCACCGTCCACCCCCCCGGCCGGTAGGCGGTGTCCAGCTGCTCCGCCGACAGCCCCTCCACGGCGGCCCGGAGCTGCGCCGGCGCTCCGGCGATCTCCTCGATCCAGCGGCGGACGTCGTCGGGGCCGGGGCGCGCGGCGGTGTCGAACCGCCCCACCGGGTAGCGCAGGTCTTCCGTCACGGGGCCTCCATCGGGCTGTGGACGCGGGGAGATGAGATGCGGCAAAGTGGAGCCGGGCGCGCGGCGCTGCAAGGCCGCGGGCTGGAGCCGGCGCGCCGTCTGCCGCAGATTGGGGGCGCACCCGTGCCACCCCGGCGCCGAGCCGATGTCCGAGCTGCCCATCGAAGAGGTCCTCCCCGAGCTGCGCGGCGCGCTCCGCCGCCGCACGGCCGCCGTGCTCCAGGCGCCCCCCGGCGCCGGGAAGACCACGCGCGTCCCCCTGGCGCTCATGGACGAGCCCTGGCTGGCCGGGCTGAAGACGGTGATGCTGGAGCCGCGCCGGCTGGCCGCCCGCGCGGCCGCGCACCGCATGGCCGCGACGCTGGGGGAGCGCGTGGGGGAGACGGTGGGCTACCGGGTGCGGATGGACACGCGCGTGGGGCCGCGCACCCGCGTGGAGGTGGTGACGGAGGGGGTGCTGGCGCGCATGCTCCAGTCCGACCCGGCGCTGGAGGGCGTGGGGCTGGTGGTGTTCGACGAGTTCCACGAGCGCTCGCTGCACGCCGACCTGGGGCTGGCGCTGGCGCTCCAGTCGCAGGCGCTGCTGCGCGAGGAGCTGCGCATCCTGGTGATGTCGGCCACGCTGGACGGCGCCGCCGTGGCGGAGCTGCTGGGCGGCGCGCCCGTGGTGACCAGCGAGGGGCGCGCGCACCCGGTCGAGACCCGCTACCTCCCCCGCCCCGCCGAGGGGTGGCTGGAGCCGCGGGTGGTGCGGGCCACGCTGGAGGCGCTGGAGCGCGAGCCGGGCGACGTGCTGGTGTTCCTCCCCGGCCAGGGGGAGATCCGCCGGGTGGAGGAGCGGCTCCGCGAGGCCGGGCCCGGGCCGGGGGTGCGCGTCGCGCCGCTCTACGGCAGCCTCCCCCAGGGAGAGCAGGACCGCGCGCTCGCGCCCTCCCCGCCGGGGGAGCGCAAGGTGGTGCTGGCGACCTCCATCGCCGAGACCAGCCTGACCATAGAGGGGGTGCGGGTGGTGGTGGACTCCGGGACCATGCGCGTCCCCCGCTTCTCCCCGCGCTCCGGGATGATGCGCCTGGAGACGGTGCCCGTGACCCGCGCCTCCGCCGACCAGCGCCGCGGGCGCGCCGGGCGGGTGGGCCCGGGCGTCTGCTACCGCCTCTGGACCGAGGCGGAGCAGCGGGGGCTCGTCCCCCACGCCGCGCCGGAGATCCTCCAGGCCGACCTGGCCCCGCTGGCGCTGGAGCTGGCCGCCTGGGGCGTCGCCGACCCCGGGGAGCTGCGCTGGCTGGACCCGCCCCCCGCCGCGGCCTTCGCGCAGGCGCGCGAGCTGCTGGCGCAGCTGGGCGCGCTGGACGCCGCCGGGGCGGTCACCCCGCACGGCCGGCGCATGGCGGAGCTGGGGACGCACCCCCGGCTGGCGCACATGCTCCTGCGCGGCGCGGAGCTGGGGCTGGGCGCTCCGGCCTGCGACCTGGCCGCGCTGCTGGAGGAGCGCGACCCCTTCCGCGGCGGCGAGGGCGTCCCCGACGCCGACGTGCGCCTGCGCCTGGACGCGCTCCGCGACCCGCGGGCGGCGCGCCACGGCCG
>DATABU010000373.1:0-6293 GCA_036259415.1 Longimicrobiaceae bacterium | reverse complement strand
TCGGGGGGCTGGCCCCGGAGCGCCGCGGAGACCTGAGCCGGCTGGGGCTGCGGGCGATGATCGGGGGCACGCTGGCCGCCTTCATGACGGCGTGCGTGGTGGGGATCCTGCTCTGACGCGAACGGCCTGTCGCGGAGGCCGTCCATTTCGCCGCTCCGGTGGAGAATGATACGCTCCCCGGCCGCGTCCCGCCAGCACCGCGCTACAGGAGGATCCCCACCACGCAGGCGGTCATGAACGCGGCCAGCGTCCCCCCGATCATCGCCCGCAGCCCCAGGCGGCTCAGGTCCTGCCGCCGCTCCGGGGCCAGCCCGCCGATCCCGCCGATCTGGATGGCGATGGAGCTGAAGTTGGCGAAGCCGCAGAGCGCGTAGGTGGCGATCACCACCGCGCGGGCGCTGAGGTCCTCGCCACCCTGCAGCATGTTCGCCAGGTGCAGGTAGGCCACGAACTCGTTCAGCGCCGTCTTCTCGCCGATCAGCACGCCCACGGCCTGCGCGTCCTGCCAGGGCGTCCCCATGAGCCAGGCGATGGGGGCGCCGATCCAGCCGAGGATCATCTGGATGGTGAGCTCGGCGCCGAACAGCCCCGCCGTCCAGCTCACCACCCCGTTGAGCAGCGCCAGCAGGGCGATGAAGGCCAGCAGCATGGCGCCCACGTTGAGCGCCAGCCCCAGCCCCTCGCTCGCGCCCCGGGCCGCCGCGTCGATCACGTTGGCGTCGGTCTTCTCCAGCTCGATGCGGATGTCGCCGCGGGTGACGGACTCCTCCGTCTCCGGGTACATGATCTTGGAGATGGCGAGCGCGGCGGGGGCCGACATCACCGAAGCCGCGATCAGGTGCCCGGCGATGTCAGGGAAGAACGCCACCAGCATCCCCACGTACGCGGCCATGACCCCGCCTGCCACCGTGGCGAAGCCGCCCGTCATCACCGCGTGCAGCTCGCTGTTGGTCATCGTCCGCACGAACGGCTTCACCAGGAGCGGCGCCTCCGTCTGTCCCACGAAGATGTTGCCCGCGGCGTTCAGGCTCTCCGAGCCGGAGGTGCCCATGGTCCGCACCATCAACCAGGCGAACGCCTTCACGAAGAGCTGCATGATGCCCAGGTGGTACAGCAGGGTCATCAGGCTGGAGAAGAAGATGATGGTGGGGAGCACGCTGAAGGCGAAGAGCGCGCCTGTGTTGGCCCAGGTCCCCGTGGCGCCCACCGCGCCGAACGGCCCTTCCGCGGGTCCCACCGGGACGTTGGGGCGCACCAGGTTGCCGAACAGGAAGGCCGCGCCCTCGTTGGTGTAGCCGAGCAGCGCCACGAACACCCCGTTCAGGGCGTCGAAGAAGGCCCGGCCGGGCCCCGTGAGGAGGATGATGACGGCGAACAGGAACTGGAGCCCCAGCCCCCAGGCGACGACCCGCCACTGCACCGCCCGGCGGTTCACGCTCAGCGCCCAGGCCACCGCCACGAACACCAGCAGCCCCAGCAGGCTGGTGGCCTTCTCAACCGGGGTGCCGCCACGGGCCTGTTCGCGCGCGATGCGGGCGCGCTGCGCCACAGAGACGTCCTGCCCCGGCGCGATCCCCGGCTCGGTGGGCTCCACCACGCCGCTCTCCGGGGCCGGCGCCGCCGGTGCGCCCGTCCCGGGCGCGGGGGCCACCGCCGCGCCCGCGCCCGCGGCGGCCGTGTCGGTGGGGAGGGTGACCGGCGCCTCCTGCGCGTCGGAGGAGATCCAGCCGATCCCCAGGAGCAGTGCCGCCGCCATCCAGAGCGGGGCGAGCCGGAGCAGCGTCTTCTTGCGGTGCGCCATCGGTGGGCCGTGGGAAGGGGCGTGGGAAACCCCGGCGGGACTACGGGAGGGGCCGCGCCGGGGCGGGGGAGGGACCGGGTTACCCGGGGGATTATCTTACGCTCACCACTCCAATCGCGCTACCTCGTCGCGCGGCAGCTTCACCTTGTGCCGCTTCGCGTCCACAAGCCGGGTCTTCTCGAACACGCGGATCAGCACCACGCCCGCCACGAAGCCGCCCACGTGCGCCCACACCGCCACTCCCCCCTGCTGCCCGGCCTCGGGCCCCCAGGTGAACACCCCCGTGGCGAGCTGGATGAAGAACCAGTAGGCCAGCAGGAAGAAGGCGTTCAGGTCCAGGAGGAAGAACGGCGGCACCCAGGTGCGCACCCGCACGCGCGGGTAGAGGACGATGTACGCCCCCATCACCCCGCTGATGGCGCCGCTCGCCCCCACCGCCGGGATGGCGCTGGCGGCGCTCAGGTACACGTGCGCCAGCCCGGCGGCGACCCCGCAGACCAGGTAGAAGACGATGAAGCGCAGGTGCCCCATGGAGTCCTCGATGTTGTTCCCGAAGACCCAGAGGAAGAGCATGTTCCCCAGCAGGTGGCCCCAGCCCCCGTGCATGAACATGGACGTCAGCACCGCCTCCCAGCCCAGCCCCTGCCGCGCGCAGGCGCCCGTCAGCTCGCAGGGCACCGTGCCGAAGGCGTAGACCGAGGCTTCCAGCGCACGCGGCTCGCCGGCGCCCTGGAGGAGCAGCCAGGCGATGACGTTCAGGGCGATGAAGAGGACCGTGACGAACGGGGTGATCTCGGTCGGGTTCTCGTCGCGTAGCGGGATCAAGCGGCGCTCCGGGTGCGGGCGTTTCTCGGGCGTGCGTTTCCGTCGGCTTCGATGCAAGAAACGGGAGCAGGCGTGGCGGGCCGCTCCGGAGCCGGACGATACGGCCGTCCGTCTCCTGCGCGGGCTGCGGGAGCCCCACGGAACAGCTGTGGGTCTCCCTCCGCCGGGGTGAGCCTCGCCAAACGGCCGGCGAGTCTCCCCCCGAACCGATCTTGAGGGATACGACGGGAACCGCGAACTGCAACGACGGAAAGCCCCTCCCTCGCTTGCGGGGGAGGGGTTTGGGGTGGGGGGCCCTGGGCCCCTACCGGTCGGACGGCCGCTGCTCCGCCAGCGCCTTCGCGGCGAGGGCGGGAGGGACGATCTCCCAGTTCTTCCGGAACACCTGCTCCGGCGAGATCGTGCCGCGGCGGCCGATCTCCTCCACCAGCAGCTCGCGGAGGCCCTCGCTCCTGTCGTATACCACGGGCGCGCCGATGAACATGGAGAAGCCGCCGCTGCCGCTGGCGCGGTAGTTGTTCAGCGCGATGGTGAACGAGTCGGTGGGGCTGACGGGGCGGCCCTCCCGCTCCAGGCGCACCACGCGCCGGCCGACCGGCTGCGACAGGTCCAGCGTGTAGTCCACCCCGCTCACCACGTCGAAGTTGTAGCCGGGGACACCCGGGTTCACGATCCGGTCGCACGCCCCGCCGGGGCAGGGGAGGTAGTACTCGGCGCTCTTCTCCAGGTAGGCGCGCAGCTGCCGGCCGGTGATGCGCAGCGCCTTCAGCGTGTTGTCGTACACGTACAGCCCCGCCACGTCCGCCACGGTGATGGGGCCCCGCGGGATGCGCGACGTCAGGGAGAAGGCGGCCGTGCCGGCGAGGTCGGCGCCGGTGACCCTGCGCTGCACGTCGTTGATCAGGTCCATGATCGGCGTGTCCTCCACGCGCGACCGGGCCGAGGTCCACTCAGCCGTGGACGTGCCGATCTGCCGGCCCACGTACGCCACCGTGCGCTCGTGCGCGGGGGTGAGCTCCGCCACGAAGCGCGCGTCGGGGGCGCGCATCCCCGGGCGGAAGATCTTCCCCTCCTTGTCCACCACGCGCCAGCCGCCCCCGGGCGCGCTCTCCACCTCCAGCTCCGCCACGGCCAGCGAGGCGCCCCAGTTCTTGGCCTGCAGGAGCAGGGTGCCGGCGATGGTGGTGTCCGCCAGCTCCCGGTGCGAGTGCCCCATGAAGATCACGTCGATCCCCGGGACCTCGTGCGCCATGGCGGCCGCCGCGTTCTCCACCGGGACCCCCGTGGCCGCGGTGTCGTAGCTGGAGCCCTCCAGCCCCCCGTGGGACGCGACCACGACCACGTCGGCCCCCTTCTCCCGCAGCTCCGCCACCACCGGGCGGAGGCTCGTCACGATGTCGCGGAAGTCCAGCTTCCCGCTCACGTTGTCCCGGTCCCAGATCGCCACCCCCGGCGGGGTGACCGCGGTCACCCCGATCCGGATGGGCCTCCCGTCCACCGTGCGCTCCAGCATCGCGTAGGGACGGTACGCGTGCCGGTCCGTCCCCGCCACGAAGGTGTTGGCCGAGAGCCAGGGGAACTCCGACTTCGCGACCACCGAGTCGAGGTGCGGGATGCCGTAGTTGTACTCGTGGTTGCCGATGGCCGCGGCGTCGTACCCCACCAGGTTCATGGCACGTGCCACCGGGTGCACCTCGCCGGGCGCCAGGCGGGAGTGCACGAAGTCCAGCGGGTTCCCCTGCAGCAGGTCGCCCGACTCGAAGAGCGCGGTGCGCCCCGGGTTGGCCGCGCGGACGCTGTCGATGAGCGGGACCAGCCGGGCCAGCCCGTTCTCCGTCTCCTTCCCCGTGTAGTAGTCGTGGGGGAAGAGCCAGCCGTGCACGTCGGTCGTCCCCATCAGCACCAGCTCGCCGCGCGTGGACGTCGCCTGCGGCTGCGGGGCGGGGGCGGGCTGCGGGGGCGCGCACGCCGCCACGGCTGCGGCCAGGAGGGCGCGGATCCCCGCGCGCAGGGCGCGGGACGGGGCGGGAGCGGACATCGGTCTCCTCGGAAGCTCGTGGTCGTGGGCCGCCGCCCGGGGATCGCGGCGTCAGCGGGTACACCCGAGCGGGCCCGTTGCTCCCGGCTTTGCCGCGCCCCGCCCGCGCTGCTAAGATTCACCGCCGCCCGCCCCTACCCAACGACCCGGAGGACCGCTTGCACGCACGCCGCATCCTGGCCGCCGCCGCGCTGGCGCTGCTGGCCGCCCCGGCCGCCGCCCAGCAGGGCGCGCCGGAGCGGGTGGTCGCCATCCGCGCCGGCCGCCTGATCGACGGTGCCGGCTCCGCGCCGCGCGAGAACGTGACGGTCCTGGTGCGCGGCGGCCGCATCGCCGAGGTGGGACCGCGGGTGCAGGTGCCTGCCGGAGCGGAGACCATCGACCTCTCCGGGTGGACGGTCCTCCCGGGTCTGATCGACACCCACACCCACCTCACCAGCGACCCCAGCGGCGGCTACACCGACCGCGAGCTGCGGCAGTTCCCCGGCTACGCGGCGCTGGTGGGCGCCAAGAACGCGCGCGCCACCCTGCTCGCGGGCTTCACCACGGTCCGCGACGTGGGCGCGGACGACTGGGCCGACGTGGCGCTCAAGCAGGCGGTGAACGACGGCGTGGTGCCGGGCCCCCGGATCTACGCCTCGGGGCACGCGCTGGGGATCACCGGCGGCCACTGCGACAGCAACGGCTACCGCCCCGACCTGCGCGACGAGCCCGGCGTCGCGGAGGGGATCGCCAACGGGGTGGACGCCGTGCGCGCGTCCGTCCGCTACCAGGTCAAGTACGGGGCGGACGTCATCAAGACCTGCGCGACGGGCGGAGTGCTCTCCGCGGGCGACGCCGTCGGGGTGCAGCAGTACTCGTACGACGAGATGAAGGCCATGGTGGAGACCGCCGCCATGGCCGAGCGGAAGGTCGCCGCCCACGCGCACGGGCTGGAGGGGATCAAGGCGGCGGTGCGGGCGGGGGTCGCCTCCATCGAGCACGGCTCCATGCTGGACGACGAGGCGGTCCGCATGATGAAGGAGCGCGGCACCTACCTGGTCCCCACCATGATGGCCTTCGACGCGGTGGTGCGCGGCGCGCGCGGCGGGACGCTGGCGCCCTGGGCGGCGGCCAAGGCGCTGGAGATATCGCCCCACGCCACCGGGTCGGTGCGGCGCGCGGTCCGCGCCGGGGTGCCCATCGCCTTCGGCACCGACGCCGGCGTCTTCCCGCACGGCGCCAACGCCGGCGAGTTCCGGCTCCTGGTCGGGGCGGGGATGACGCCCATGCAGGCGATCCTGTCGGCCACGCGCGAGGCCGCGAAGCTCCTGGGCGCTCCCGACCTGGGGGCGGTGCAGGCCGGGAAGCGGGCCGACCTGGTCGCCGTCCGCGGCGACCCGCTGGCGGACGTGGCCGCGCTCGGCGAGGTGGGGTTCGTGATGAAGGACGGCGTGGTGTACAAGCGCGACGGCACGCCGCTCGCGGACCCCCGCTGACCGACCGCCCGGAAGACACGCAGCAACGGCTCCCATGACACCCGCAATCCCGACCCCGCGTGCGCCGCTCGGCCGCGCGCTCGCCCTCCTCCTGCTCGCGGCCGCCCCGGCGGCCGCGCAGGTTCAGCCCGCGCCCGACACCGCCCGCGCC
>DATABU010000372.1:0-4495 GCA_036259415.1 Longimicrobiaceae bacterium | reverse complement strand
GCACGGGGAGCGGGAGGGCGACTTCTACGTACACGCGTATTCGGGGTGAGCGGCGGGTTCGGGCGTGCCCCTCGCTGGCGCTCGGGTCGGGCTGCGGCTCCGTAAGCGGGCACACTACGCCCGCTGACGGAGGCGAGCCCCGACGATACGGCTGTCGGGTCTCGCCGCTTCGCGCTCGCATCCCTCACGCAGGCTTCGGCGCGGAGGCCACCTGTCCCGCAGTTCTCCCCCTCCCCCTTGCGGGGAGGGGGCCGGGGGGAGGGGGTCTCCGTCGTCGTTCTCCCCTCTCCAGGCATCGGGAGGGGGGCGAGCCTAGAGCGAGCCGGGTGAGGGCCGCGTCGTCACGCCGAGCCCCGGCTCCGAATTGAAGCGGAGGCGGCCGTCGGGCTCCAGGCCGGGGCCGGCGAAGGGGTCGTCGGCGAGGAGGGCGGCGCCGTCCAGGTCCACCCAGTCCACCAGCGGGGCGAGCTGCACGGCGGCGGCGATGCCGAGGGTGGACTCGACCATGCAGCCGAGCATCACGCGCATCCCGTGGGCGCGGGCGGCGTGCACGATGCGGACGGCCTCGCGGAGGCTGCCGCACTTGGCGAGCTTGACGTTCACGCCGTCCACCACGCCGGCGAGCTTCGCCACGTCCGCGGCGGTCTCGCACGACTCGTCGGCCACGATGGGGAGCGGCGAGCGCTCGCGCACCAGGCGCAGGCCCTCCAGGTCGTGCTTGGGGAGGGGCTGCTCCACGAACTCCACGCCGTATTCGGCCAGCATGGGGAGGGCGGCCAGCGTCTGCTTGGCGGTCCAGGCGGTGTTGGCATCCACGCGCAGCGTCTTGTCCGGGGCCTCGTCGCGGATCAGGCGCAGGATCTCCTCGTCGCGCGGGCCGCCCACCTTGATCTTCAGAATGGGGTAGGACGCGGCCTCCCGGACATTGGCCCGCATGGCCTCCGGCTCGTCGATGCCGATGGTGAACGACGAGAGCGGCGCGGCGGCGGGGCCCAGCCCCCAGAGCTTCCACACGGGGACGCCCAGGCGCTTCCCCACCAGGTCGTGCAGCGCCGCGGAGACCGCGACCTTCGCCGCGGGGTTGCGGCCGATGGACCGCGCCAGGGCGGCCTCGATGCGCTCAAGGGCGAAGGGGTCGCCGTCTGCCGCGCGCTCCAGCGCCTCCGCGAGGCGCGGGAGGACCGCGGCGACGGTCTCCGCCGTCTCGCCGTAGAACGGGGTCGCCGGGGCCTCGCCCCATCCCTCGCGGCCGTCGTCGTCGCGCAGGCGCACCCACACGTCGCGGCGCTCGGGGGGCGCGGCCTCGCGCGCGATGTTGAACGCGTGGCGGGTGCGGAGGACGAGGGTCTCGGCTTCCAGGCGCATGGCGGTGGGCGGCGGGTGGACGGTCCGGAGCGACGAATATGGAGGGGGTGTCAACCCCCGGGTCCTACTCCTCGACCGGCGTCACCCGCACGAAGTCGTAGGGCGGCCAGGGGCCGGTGGCGTCCAGCGACAGGTCGGGGTTGGCGCGGCCCTGCTCGTCCACCCGGTCCAGGAAGGGGCGCGTGGCGGCGCGGTCCACCAGGAAGGCGGAGGTGAAGGCGCCGGACTCCGCGCGCGGAAAGGGGAGCGCGGCGTGGGCGATCTTGCGCAGCTCGGCGTAGACGTGGGTGGCCAGGTCGGCGGCGAGCGCCTCGGGGAGCTCGGGCGCAGCGGGGACGACGTGCAGCCGGAACTCCCAGCGCCCCTCCACGTACGCCAGCGCCTCCACCAGCCCGTCGTGCTGCTCGCGGAGGAAGCGGACCACGTCGCGCTCCGTCTCGAAGCCCACCCCGCAGGGGACGGGGAGCACCGTCTCGCGCTGGAGCATGGCGTCCAGGCGGCGGTGGTGGGCCAGCACGTCGTCCTGCGTCAGCTCGGGGACGCGCAGGAGCGCGGGGTACACCAGCGCGGCCAGGTCGCGCCAGCGCACGACCTGGGCCTCGTAGCGCGCCGCGGCCGGCGGGTCCCACAGGGCGCCCCGGCGGCGGTCTCCGTGCGCGACGCCCAGCAGGCGCAGCCCCCGGGCCCCGGGGTCGGGCGGGACCCGGGGGGCGGACCTCCGGTCGGCCATCAGGCCGCCGGCTCGCCCGCCAGCAGCGCGAACACCTGGCGCTGCGGGCGCGGGGTGGTCACCTCCGGCCCGTCCGGCCCCATGAACACGTCGATCTCGGTGCGGAAGCCCACGTCGCCGGGGAAGTAGAGGCCCGGCTCCACGGAGAAGCCCACGCCGGGGATGAGCCGGCGGGTGTCGCGGGTCTCCAGGTTGTCGATGTTGGGGCCGGAGCCGTGCAGCTCGCGGTCGATGGAGTGCCCGGTGCGGTGGAACACCTGGTCCGCGTGGCCGGCGTCCACCAGCACCCGGTGCGCCGCCTCGTCCACCTCCCAGCCGTGCACCGGCTCCTCCGCCTCCCAGCGCTCGCGCAGCAGCGCCACGGCGGCCTCGCGGGCGTCGCGCAGCGTCGCGAAGAGCGAGGCGAGCCGCTCCGGCACCTCCTCGCCGACGTAGCCCATCCAGGTCTGGTCGGCGTAGATGGCGTCCTCGCCCTCCTTCCCCCACAGGTCGATCAGCACCAGGTCGCCGCGGCGGATCTCGGAGTGCTCCTCGGCGCTGGGGCCGTAGTGCGGGTTGGCGGCGTTGCCGTTCACCGCCACGATCCCGTCCACGCCCACCCGGAGGCCGCGGCGCGCCAGCTCGCCCCCGATCCACCCGCGGACGTCCCACTCGGTGATGCGCTCCCCCGCCCCGACCGCGTCGGCGATGCGGCGGAAGGCGGCGTGCGCCGTCTCCTGCACGGCCACGGCGGCGCGGCGGTGGGCGGCCTCCCCCTCCGGGCTCCAGCGCGCGTAGAAGGTGCTCACCAGGTCGGCGGAGGTGACGGGCTCCACCCCCGTGGCGCGGACCATCTCCAGAACGCCCGCGGGGACGCGGTCCACGTAGGGCACCGCGTCGCCCGGGCTGTACTCCATCGCCACGCGGCCCAGCCCGCCCAGGAGCTCCGCCAGCGCGGCCTCCAGCTCGCGCCAGGTGCTGTAGGGCCGGTTCTCGCCGATCCAGCCGCGCCAGGGCTGCTGCTCGATGCGGTGCGTGAGCGCCACCGGCGTCCCCTCGGCGGGGACCAGGACGAAGTAGCGCCGGGTGAGCGCCGGGAGCCCCATCATGTCGGAGGCGATGGGGTTGTTGTCGCGGAAGGCGTAGAGCAGCCAGCCGTCCAGCCCGCGGGCGCGGAGCTCCTCCTGAATGCGCGCGGCGGTCTCCGCGGTGAGCGATACGGTCTCTTCGACGATGGCCATGTGCGGGTCCGGTTCGGGTCGTTCGCGGCGCGGCTACGCCGGGGGGGCGGCGGCGCCAGCGTCGGGGAGCCAGCGCGTCCCCTTGATGAGCGAGAGCCCCAGGACGCGCTCGCGGGTGAGCAGGTGGTGGATCTCGCGCTCGCGCATCAGCGCCCCGCGCACCCCGCTCCACCCCCAGCGCTCCAGGGCGCGCCAGACGATGCGCAGCTTCTCGCGGACGGTGAAGATCTCCGCGAAGTCGGGGAACGGGCCGGCGGCGGGGCGGAAGGGCGAGGGCACGTCGGACCAGTCCTCCACCAGCAGGTCCACAACCCCGGCGTCGCGCAGGAGCTGCTTCCACTCCACCAGGATCATGGGGCGGGCGCCCAGGTGCCGCACCAGGATCTCGCGGCGGCGCGGGTCCACGTTCCCCGTCCAGATGAGCTGCACCAGCACGACCGAGCCCAGCGGCTTGGTGACGCGCACCAGCTCGCGCACCGCGGCGGCGGGGTCCACGGTGGCGGCCAGCCCGATCTCCCCGATGGTGACGTCGAAGATGGCGTCCCTGTAGGGGAGGTCGTCCAGCGAGGCCGCCTGGAAGGTGACTCGCCCCTCCTCGCCCTGCGCGCGCGCCCGGTGCTCGGCCTCGCGGATCAGCCGCGCGTCGGGGTCCACGCCGGCCGCCTCGACCCCGTAGCCGGAGGCCAGGAAGAGCGTGGAGACGCCGCGGCCGCAGGCGGCGTCCAGCAGCTCGCAGCCGGCGTGCAGCTCGGTGAGGCGGGCGATCTGGCGGTAGAGGTCCTCGCCCCCGGGGGGAAACACGGGGGCGGGGCTCAGACGCACCAGGTCGAGCATGGAGGGGCCGCCCGGGGCGTCGGAAGCGCGGAAGAGGGACATGCTGCAAAGTATACCGGGAGCCCGGAGGGGCCGCCAGACGGAGCACCTGGTCCTTGGGGCGGGTTTGGGCGTGCCCCTCGCTGGCGCTCGGGTCGGGCTGCGGCTCCGTAAGCGGGCAGACTACGCCCGCTGACGGAGGCGAGCCCCGCGGAAACAGCCCCGCGGGTCTCGCCGCTTCGCGCTCGCATCCCTTCTATGAGGACGCGCTGGTGTCAAGGGCCTGGAGTTGGGCAAACCCCGCTTCAGGGGCAGTTCTACGGCTGTCTGCCCCGTGCAATTCCATGGCACCGCCGCAGCGCGGGCC
>DATABU010000371.1:0-15466 GCA_036259415.1 Longimicrobiaceae bacterium | reverse complement strand
AGCGGCCCGGCCCCGTCCGCGTTTTCCGCCCGCCCTCAGTCCGCCGCCGCGCCGTGCGCGTCCGCGCCGGCCGCCACGCCGTACTCGTGCTGGTCCGCGCGGAGCCGGGCGAACGGGCTCTGGGCCGGCGCCGTGAGCCTGCCGCCCAGCGAGACCGCCACCGCGGCCGCCGCGTTCAGCCCCGTCTGGAAGGCGTTCTCCACCCACCCTCCCAAGAAGCCCACGCTGTCCCCCGCGATGTAGACGCCGGTGTCGCTCTTCCCGCCGGCCTTGAGGAAGTCGTAGAACATCGCCTGCACGTACACGTCCTCGCCGGGGTGGTTGAGCTTGAAGGCGCCGAAGTAGTACGGCACGCTCTGCCAGTCGACCAGCTGGGCCGTGCGGGGGTCCACGCTGGAGCGGACCACCGCCGCCAGCTCCTCCGAGATCCCCGCGAGGTCGCGGAAGAGCAGCTCCATCCGGTCGGCCGGCTGCGTGAACGTCTGCTGCTTCACCGAGTCGTCGGCCCACGTGTAGCTGAAGAGCAGCACGCCGCGCTCCGCCGGCGCGTCCGGGTAGTCCAGCGTGTAGAGGTTCCGGAGGATGGTGTCGCCCACGACGTTCCGCGGCCACGTGTCCCGGTTCCAGAACTTCCCCGTCTCCGCGAACACCTTGGACGAGTTCTCGAGGTGCAGGCGCCGCACCGCGTCGGCCACGTTCTCGGCCAGCGGGCGTCCGCCCACGCTCGTCCCGAGCCCCATCGTCAGCTCCATGGACCGGTGCGAGGTGGCCACGATCACGCGGTCGAAGCTCTGCGCGGTCCCGTCCTCGAACGCCAGGGTCACCGCCGGGCCGGCGGGCACCACCGCCTTCACCGGCCGGTGCGTGACCACGTGCCGCGCGAGCGTCGTGGTCCGCCCGCCGGGGAGCGTGATCTCCTGGTTCAGGAAGCCCCGGACGATCGACTCCACCCCGGTGGTGATCTCGTGCTGGTCCGAGTCCACGGCGTTGATCACGAAGCGCATGATGTCGAGGAAGCAGATGGGGAACAGGGGCCCGAAGCCCCCGAACCCGGTCCCCAGCGCCCCGAAGAACTCGAAGTCGATCTGGCGCCACACCGTTCCTCCCGGCGCATGCGCGTCGCCGAAGATGCGGACCACCGCCTCGTACAGGCTGGAGTCGCCGAACGCCCGGATGTAGGCGGACCACGCCTGGCGGACGTCGTCCGCCCTCCCCTGCGGGTCGGTCGCCAGCCACTCCGTGATTCGCTGCGGCGCCTCCAGCCGGATGCTCCCGTCCGCGCTCGCGAAGCCGCAGGCCACGAAGGCGTTCCAGCCGTTGCGGGTCACCTCCGCGCTGGGGGGCAGCTCGCCCGGGCTCTCCGGGTCCCAGACGTAGGTCCGCCCCTGGAACGCGACGTAGGTGAGGTTCTCGCCCGGGTCGGGGAAGGCGCCGGTGTCGAAGGTGATGGTGGAAGCGCCGGAGCGGGTGAAGACGTCGGCGTAGTGGTGCAGCACCCGCTCGGACGGGGTGAAGCGCATGGCCCCCATCTCGAACACGTTGCCGTCGCGGGTCGCCGCGGGCGAGCTGAAGAGCCGCCCGCCGATCCGGTCCGTGGCCTCGAACACGGTCACGTCCAGGCCACAGCGCAGCAGCTCGTACGCGGCCGCCAGCCCCGCGCCCCCCGAGCCCACCACCGCCACACTGCGGGCCGACGGGTCGCCGTCGAAGCCGGCGATGGAGCCGCCGCTGGCCCCGAGCCACGCCACGTAGTCCATGGTCGGGGCGTCGACGAAGGTGAGCGGGGTGGCGGGCGCGGCCGCGAAGGGGCCGCGGGGGACGGTGCGGCGCAGGTTGGGGAAGACGGGCATGACCGGGCTCTCCTGGAACGGGGACAGGGGTGGGATGCCTATAAAATGTCGGGAAACGAACGCGGTCGCAAGGGGTGTCTCCGGGCCCTCGCCCGTCCCCCGCATCCGGGCGCGCCGGTTGACATCCCCCGCCGTTTTGGCTATCCTACAAATCTGTCCCGACCACGCAGGTCCGCCCTCGGGTTCGCCGGGTGCGGAGGATTACACATTTTTCTGGCGGCGCAGTCGGGGCGCGCAACGGTGGATGCGCGCCCGCGCACATGCGGCACTGGGAGCCCGATGAAGACGTATTCAGTCAAGGCCGGGGAGATCGAGCGGCGCTGGTTCGTCGTGGACGCCGAGGGCAAGGTCCTCGGGCGCCTCGCGACGGAGATCGCGCGCATCCTCCGCGGCAAGCACAAGCCGACCTACACCCCGCACCTGGACACCGGCGACTTCGTGGTCGTCATCAACGCCGACAAGGTGCGGCTGACCGGCAAGAAGGAGGATCAGAAGACCTACTTCCGGCACACCGGGTACATGGGTCACGAGAAGTTCATCCCCTTCCGCGAGATGCTCACGAAGCACCCCGAGCGGGTGCTGGAGCTGGCGGTCAAGGGGATGCTTCCGAAGAACGCGCTGGGCCGGCAGATGCGCCACAAGCTCAAGGTGTACGCCGGCACCGAGCACCCGCACCAGGCGCAGCAGCCGGAACCCCTCACCTTCTGATCACTCGCATGGCTACTGAGCAGATCCACGCCATCGGCCGCCGCAAGACCTCGGTCGCCCGCGTGTACCTCCGCCCGGGGAACGGGCAGTGGGAGGTCAACGGCCGCACGCTGGAGGACTACCTCCCGCGCGGCGTCCTCCAGCAGGCCGCGAACCAGCCGTTCGCCGCCACCGAGACCCAGGGGCAGTACGACGTCAAGGTGACCGTCGCCGGCGGCGGGCTCCGCGGCCAGGCCGACGCCATCCGGCTCGGCGTCGCGCGCGCGCTGGTCAAGGTCAACGAGGACTACAAGGCCCGCCTCCGCGCCGAGTCGCTGATGACCCGCGACCCCCGCGAGGTGGAGCGCAAGAAGCCCGGCCGTCCGGGCGCGCGCAAGCGGTTCCAGTTCTCCAAGCGCTAGTCGGGAGCGTGGAGTGCGCGGTGCCGGCGCGGAGCGATCCGCGCGGGCACCGCGTTTTCCGAACCCCGGCGCATCCCTCACACCTCCCGACGCCCGGTCCGGTGCCGCCACGCGCGGTGGGCCACGGCGGATGACGGAGCGTGGACGAAACAACCACAGGCAGGAAGCACCATGGCAACGCCGCAGATCCAGGACCTCCTCGAGGCCGGTGTCCACTTCGGGCACCAGACGTCCCGCTGGAACCCGAAGATGCGCAAGTTCATCTTCGCGGAGCGCAACGGGATCTACATCATCGACCTGAAGAAGACCCTCCGCCAGCTGGAGCTGGCGCAGGAGCTGGTGCGCGGGATCGTCAGCCGCGGCGAGCGCGTCCTCTTCGTCTGCACCAAGAAGCAGCTCCGCCCCATCATCCAGAGCGAGGCCGAGCGCTCCAACTCCTTCCACGTGACGGAGCGCTGGCTGGGCGGCATGCTCACCAACTTCACCACGATCAAGAAGCAGATCCGCCGCCTCCGCGAGCTGGAGCGCGGCCAGGAGGAGGGCGCCTTCGATTTCTACACCAAGAAGGAGCAGCTCATGCTCGACCGCGAGCGTGAGCGCCTGGACAAGTACCTGTCGGGCGTGAAGGACATGGCCCGCATCCCCGGCGCGCTCTTCGTGGTGGACGCCAAGCGCGAGAAGATCGCCGTCAGCGAGGCGAACAAGCTGGGGATCCCGGTGATCGCCATCGCCGACACCAACGCGGACCCCGACCTGCTCACCGTGCCCATCGCCGGCAACGACGACGCGATCCGCTCGGTGAGCGTGATCAGCGCCGCCATCGCCGACTCGATCATCGAGGCCCGCGCCGCCATGCCGGCGGAGGCGCGCCGCGCGGCCGACGAGGCCGAGGTCACCACCTACTCCACCGAGACGGGCGCCGCCGCCCCGGCCGACCGCGACGACCGCGGCGGCAAGGGCCGCCGTCCCCGCCGCAAGCGCAAGCCGCGGCCGGAGGCCATCGCGAACGCCCGCGGCGAGGGTGAGCAGGGCGGCGAGGGAGGCGAGGGCGGCGACGAGGAGTAGCCCTCCCGCGGCGTCGGTCGGAAGCACGATGGGGCCACCGCGGGCGACCGCACGTGGCCCCATCTTTTTCGGGTCCGCCGGGCGCGGCACTTTCCTTCGCCCGCCGGCCCCTTAAATTCGTCCCGCCGAGAGGCGGCAACGACAAACCGAGGACGGATCAGCCAAATGGAAATCTCTGCGAAGGACGTCAAGGAGCTGCGCGACCGCACCGGGGCCGGGATGATGGAGTGCAAGAACGCGCTCGTCGAGGCCAAGGGCGACAAGGAGGCCGCGATCGACATCCTCCGCGCCCGGGGCGCCGCCAAGGCGGCCAAGCGCGCCGAGCGCGAGACCAGGGAGGGTGCGGTCGGGAGCTACATCCACATGGGCGGCCGCATCGGCGTCCTGGTGGAGGTGGGCTGCGAGACGGACTTCGTCGCCCGCAACGACGCCTTCCAGGCGCTCGTCCGCGACGTCGCCATGCACATCGCGGCGGCCAGCCCGGTGGCCATCCGCCGCGAGGACTTCCCGGCCGACCTGGTGGAGCGCGAGCGCAACGTCTACCGCGAGCAGGTCAGGGAGTCCGGCAAGCCGGAGCAGATCTGGGACAAGATCGTCGAGGGGAAGATGGAGAAGTTCTACGCGGAGCAGGCGCTCCTGGAGCAGCCCTTCGTGAAGAACCCGGACATCACCGTGGGCCAGCTGGTGACGGAGGTCTCCTCCAAGACGGGCGAGAAGATGGAGGTGCGCCGGTTCACGCGCTACGCCCTGGGCGAGTGATGCCGGCCGGGGAGGCCGAAGGCGGCGCCCTCACGTATCCCCGCGTCCTCCTCAAGCTCTCCGGCGAGGCCCTCGCCGGAGAGCAGGGGTACGGGATCGCGCCGCGCGTGGTGGACACCATCACGGAGGAGATCAGCCGCCTCCACGAGATGGGCGTGGCGCTGGGGCTGGTGATCGGGGGCGGCAACATCGTCCGCGGCACCACCGCCAGCCAGCAGGGGATGGACCGCGTCTCCGCGGACTACATGGGGATGCTGGCCACCGTCATCAACGCGCTGGCCATCCAAGACATCCTGGAGCGCAAGCAGGTGGAGACCCGCGTGCTCACGGCCATCCGCATGGAGCAGCTGGCCGAGCCGTACATCCGCCGCCGAGCGCTGCGCCACCTGGAGAAGGGGCGCGTGGTGATCTTCGCCGGGGGGACGGGGAACCCGTACTTCTCCACCGACACCGCGGCGGTGCTGCGCGGGATCGAGATGGAGGCGGACGTCATCATCAAGGCCACCAAGGTGGAGGGGGTCTACACCGCGGACCCCGCCAAGGACCCCGCCGCCGAGTTCATCCCCGAGATCTCCTTCATGGACGCGCTCACCCGCGAGCTGGCGGTGATGGACGCGGCCGCGCTCTCGCTGTGCAAGGAGAACCGCATCCCGATCGTGGTGCTCAACCTGCAGTCCCCCGGCGCCGTGGCGCGGGTGGTCCGGGGCGAGCGGGTCGGGACGCTGGTCCACCCGTGATCCTGCCCACCCCAACGGAGTCCCCATGCCCACCAGCCTGAACAACGCACGCGAGAAGATGGAGAAGGCCCTGGACGCGCTCCGCCGCGAGTTCGCGGGGGTGCGCACCGGGAAGGCTTCTCCCGCGCTCCTGGACACGGTGCGCGTGGAGGCGTACGGCTCCCTGATGCCCATCAACCAGGTGGGGCAGGTGTCGGCGCCGGAGCCGCGCATGCTCACCGTGCAGCCCTACGACAAGAGCCTGATCAAGGCCGTGGAGCGGGCGCTGCGCGAGTCGGACCTGGGGCTGAACCCGTCCAACGACGGCAACCTGATCCGCATCCCGCTCCCACCGCTCACCGAGGAGCGGCGCCGTGAGTACGTCAAGCTCCTCCACAAGTACGCCGAGGAGGCGCGCGTGGCCGTCCGCCAGGCCCGGCAGCACGCCAACGACGACATCAAGAAGCGCCAGAAGGACGGCGACCTCACCGAGGACGAGGGGCGCCGGGCGCAGGACCAGGTGCAGAAGCTGACCGACGAGTACGTCCACAAGGTGGACGACCTGACCAAGAAGAAGGAAGCCGAGGTGCTGGAGGTCTGACCTCCGCGGCGCGGCCGGCGGGACCAGGGGAGCTCCCGGAGCAAGGGGCTCCCCGCTTTCTTTCCCGCCGCCGCGCGCTTTTTGACAAACCCGAGCCGTACCGTAACTTTCGCGCATGTCCACAGACCTCCTCCCCCAGATCCGGCTGCACGGACACGTCCCGCGCCACGTCGCCATCATCATGGACGGGAACGGGCGCTGGGCGCGCGAGCGAGGGCGCCCGCGCGAGTTCGGGCACAGGGCGGGGATGACCGCGGTCCGCGAGGCGGTGGAGGGGTGCACGGACGCGGGGGTGGAGGTGCTCACCCTGTTCGCGTTCTCGCAGGAGAACTGGGGCCGCCCGCGCGGGGAGGTCTCCGCGCTGATGTCGCTCCTGGAGCTGTACGTCCGCAAGGAGCAGCGGGAGCTGAAGTCGCAGGGGGTGGAGGTGCACGCCATCGGCGACCTGTCGCGCCTGGGGCCGCGCACCCGCCGCGCGCTGGAGGGGATCGTGGAGCACACCGCCGGGGGCCCCCGCATGCGCCTGAACCTGGCGGTGAGCTACGGCGCCCGCGGCGAGATCGTGCGCGCCGCGCAGCGGCTGGCCGAGCGGGTGCAGGCCGGCACCCTCGCCCCGGGCGAGATCGACGAGGCGCTCTTCGCCGGGGAGCTGTACACGGCCCGCGACCCCGACCCGGACCTGCTGATCCGCACCTCGGGCGAGCACCGCATCTCCAACTTCATGCTCTGGCAGCTCGCGTACACCGAGTTGCACATGACCTCCGTGCTCTGGCCGGACTTCCGGCGGGAGCACCTCTTCCAGGCGATCCGCGACTTCCAGCGCCGGGAGCGGCGCTTCGGGCGCGTCGCCGCGACCTGAGGCGAGGCCGGTGGCGCTTTCGGAGACCGCGAAGCGGGTGGCGGTGGCGGTGGTGGGGATCCCCCTCGCGGTGGGGGCGGTGTACGCGGGAGGATTCGTCCTGGGCGGGCTGCTGGCGCTGGTCTCGGTCCTGGCCGTGCTGGAGCTCTACCGCATGGCCGAGCGCAAGGCGGCGCGCCCGCTGGCGTACCTCGGCGCCGCCGGCGCGGCCGGGCTGGTCCTGCTCGCCTCCTTCTTCCCGGAGGAGGGGCCGGGGGGTGCCGGCTCCGGCTGGCTGCTGGCGCTCTTCGTCCTCGCGACGGTGGCGGCGGCGATCTGGACCCGCGGGGTGGAGGGGGAGCCGCTGCTCTCCGTCTCCACCACGGTGCTCGGCACGCTCTACACCGGCGGGCTCCTCTCCTACGCGCTCTTCCTGCGCCACCTCCCCGCGAGCCCGGACCCCTGGCACGGCACGGCGCTGGTCTTCGCGCCGGTCCTGCTGACCTGGGCCAGCGACACCTTCGCCTACTTCGTGGGGCGCGCCTGGGGGCGCCGCAAGCTGATCCCCCGGGTGAGCCCCGGGAAGACGGTGGAGGGCGCGCTCGGCGCGCTGGCCGGGACGGTGCTGGTGGCGGTGGGCTACTCCGGGGTCCTGGCCCGCTTCCCCACCTACCGCGTGGAGGTGGGGGAGGCGGTCGTCTTCGGCGTGCTGGTCTCGGTGGCGGCGCAGGTGGGGGACCTGGCGGAATCGCTGCTGAAGCGCGATGCCGGGGTCAAGGACTCCGGGGCCCTCCTCCCCGGGCACGGCGGCGCGCTGGACCGCTTCGACTCGCTCCTCTTCACCCTCCCGCTCGCCTACCTGTTCTTCCGCTTCGTGGTGGAGGCGGCGTGAGGGGAGTGACGGGGATCGCCGTCCTGGGCGCCACCGGCTCCATCGGTAAGAGCGCCCTGGCGGTGGTGCGGCAGCACCCGGAGCGCTTCCGCCCGGTGGTGCTGACGGCGCACCGCAACGAGGCGGCGCTCGCGGAGCTGGCGGCGGAGCACCGGCCGGCGCTGGCGGTGGTGGCGGACCCTTCGGCGGCCTCGGGGGTCTATTGCGCCGGGCCGACGCGCTGGGCCCGCGGGCGCGAGGCGCTGCTGGAGGCCGCGACCCACCCCGAGGTGGACGTCGTGCTGAACGCGCTGGTGGGCGCGGCGGGGCTGGAGCCCACCCTGGCGGCGCTGCGGGCGGGGAAGCGCGTCGCGCTGGCGAACAAGGAGTCGCTGGTGTGCGGCGGGCCGCTGGTGGCGCGCGCCGCCGAGGAAGGCGGCGGGGAGCTGCTCCCGGTGGACAGCGAGCACAGCGCCATCTTCCAGTGCCTGCAGGGCTCCGGGCGGCGCGAGGTGGAGCGGCTCCTGCTGACCGCCTCGGGTGGGCCCTTCCGGGGGTGGTCGCCGGAGCGGCTCGCCGCGGCCGGCCCCGCGGACGCGCTGCGGCACCCCACGTGGGACATGGGGGCGAAGGTCACCATCGACTCCGCGACGCTGGCGAACAAGGCGCTGGAGGTGATCGAGGCGCACTTCCTCTTCGGCGTCCCCTACGACCGCATCGCCGCGGTGGTGCACCCGCAGTCCATCGTCCACTCCATGGTGGAGTTCGTGGACGGGTCGGTGCTGGCGCAGATGGGGTTCCCGACCATGGAGCTCCCGGTGCTCTACGCCCTCGCCTACCCGGAGCGCCTCCCCTACGCCTGCCGGCGCTTCGACCCGGTGGCGGCGGGGGCGCTCACCTTCGAGCCCGTGCGCGCCGACCGGTTCCGCGCCTTCGCGCTGGGGGTGGAGGCGGGGCGCGCCGGCGGGACGGCGCCCGCGGTGTTCAACGCGGCCAACGAGGTCGCCGTCGCCGCCTTCCTGGGGGGGGCGCTGCGGTTCCCGGGGATCGCGGAGGCCATCGACAACGCGCTCGCCCGCTGGCCGGGCGGGGACGCAGCGACCCTGGACGACGTCCTCCGCGCCGACGCGTGGGCGCGCGGGGTCACCGACACTTTCGTCCGAGGGTAGAGCCAGGTGCTGGACGTCATCGCATTCTTCGTCGTCATCTCGGTCCTGATCCTGGTCCACGAGCTCGGCCACTTCCTGGCGGCCAAGTCCGTGAACATCCAGGTCCCCCGCTTCTCGCTGGGGCTCGGGCCGCGCGTGCTCGGCTTCCGCCACGGCGAGACGGAGTACGTCCTCTCCGCCATCCCGCTGGGCGGCTACGTCAAGATGGCCGGGATGGAGGACGACGAGGCCGCGGAGGCGCTGGAGGGCGGCGCCGCCGTGGGGGACGAGCCTCCCGTGGACCCGGAGCGGACCTTCGACTCCAAGCCGCTCTGGGCGCGGGCGTGGGTGATCTCCGCGGGGGTCATCTTCAACATGATCTTCGCCTTCCTGGTCTTCGTGGGCCTGGGGCTGGCGTACGGCCACACCGAGGAGACGACCACCCGGGTGTACGTCGCCGGGCAGGACACCCTCTCCGGCGCGGCGGCCGCGCTGCGCGCGGTCCCGCAGGGCGTGGACATCGAGGCGGTGGGGCAGACCACCGTGGACAGCTGGGACGACGTGCAGGAGGCGCTGCTGGACGCCCCGGCCGGCCCCGTGACGCTGCGCTTCGACGGCGCCCCCCCGGTCACGGTGGATCTCCCCGCCGGCGGCGAGGAGCGCCTGCGGATGCTGGCGCCGCTCCGGCCCTTCTACGAGCCGGTGATCGGGCGGGTGGTGGCGGGGAGGCCGGCCGCCGAGGCGGGGATCCGGCCGGGCGACCGCGTGCTGGAGGCCGCCGGGCGGCCGGTGCGCAGCTGGGACGAGTTCGAGGACGTCATCCGGGCGCACCCCGGCCGCGCCCTCCCGGTGGTGGTGGAGCGCGCGGGCGGCGAGCGGTTCAGCGCCACGCTCCACCCGGAGAGCGCGCGGGAGATGAACGAGAAGATGCGCCGCGTGGACGTGGGGAAGATCGGGGTGGCGGGGGAGGTCCCGCTGGCGCACCGCCCCATCGGCCCGGCGGAGGCGGTCGCGCGAGGCTGGGAGCAGACCTGGGGCTCCACCGCGATGATCGTGGAGGTGCTGGGACGGCTGCTCACCGGCTCGGAGTCCATGCGCAGCCTGGGCGGCCCGCTCGCGATCGGGCAGATCTCCGGCGAGACGGCGCGGCTGGGGATGTACGCCTTCCTCAGCTTCCTGGCGATCTTCTCCATCAACCTGGCCGTCTTCAACCTCCTCCCCATCCCCATCCTGGACGGGGGGCACCTGCTCTTCATCGCCATCGAGGCGGTGCGGGGGCGCCCGCTCTCCGTGGAGCAGCGGATCCGCCTGTCGCACGTGGGGATGATCCTGGTGATCGGGCTCATGGTGTGGGCCATCACCAACGACATCCTGCGGGTGGTGTTCAACATCTAGCGCCGGTTGCGGGGAAACGCGCGTCCATGTTAAATTCCTTAGTTTCCCGGACGCACGGATCCTTCCTGCCGCTCCTCGTCCGCGACCGGCCGTGGTGTCCGTCCAGATCCCACCAGCAGTGAGATAAACGATGGATCGCACCCAGCTCGAACACATCGAGCGTCGGCTCCTCCGGGAGCGCGAGCGCATCCTTCGGTCTCTGGGCCGCTTTTCCGAGCAGTCCAAGCTGACCCGCGATTCCGCCGACAACGACCTCTCCAGCTACTCGTTCCACATGGCGGACCAGGGAACGGACGCCATGGAGCGGGAGAAGTCGTTCCTCTTCGCGAGCAAGGAAGGTCGCTACCTGTACCGGGTGGAGGAGGCGCTGCGCCGGCTGTACAACGACCCGGACAAGTTCGGGATCTGCCACGGGTGCTCCAAGGAGATCCCGTTCGAGCGGCTGGACGCGCTCCCGCACGCCCGGTACTGTCTGGACTGCAAGCTCCGGGAGGAGGAGGCGGCGGCGTAAGCCGTTCTCGCTTCGATTCGGTTTCTGGCGGCTCACCCGGTGGTTCGGGTGGGCCGCTTTTCGTTGGCGGTTGTTCTGGGTTTGGCGGGCCGCTCCGGAGCCGGACGATACGGCCGTCCGTCTCCTGCGCGGGCTCCGGGAGCCCCACGGAACGGCTGTGGGTCTCCCTCCGCCGGGGTGAGCCTCGCCAAACTGCCGGCGAGTCTCCCCCCGGACATCATGTGGGAACGGCAGGGAACTGCAACAACAAAAAAGCCCCTCCCTCGCTTGCGGGGGAGGGGTTTGGGGTGGGGGGCCTTCTCCGCCCCCTGCCAGCGAGCCGGGTGGGGGCCGTCGGCGTTATATCAACGAGAGCTGCGGCGGCTGCCGGGCGATGCGCAGGGCGCCGACGTCGATGCACTCCAGCGGCTTCTCCTGGGGGGCCACCTGCACGGGGCCGCGGTAGCGGTGGCGCTCCAGGGCGGCGCCGACGGTGTCGCGGGCGAGCCCGGGGTCGTTGGCGGCCTCGCTGAGGTGCGCCAGGACCACGGCGGCGAGGCCGGGGTGGTGCAGCTCCACGGCCAGCTCGGCGGCGGCGCGGTTGGAGAGGTGGCCGTGGCCCCCGGCGATGCGCGACTTCACCGACCAGGGATAGTGGCTCTCCCGCAGGAGGATGGGGTCGTGGTTGGACTCCAGGATCAGCAGGTCGCACCCCCGCAGGGCGTGGCGCACGGAGGTGGTGGCGCGGCCCAGGTCCGTGGCGATCCCCAGCTTCTGGCCGGTGCCGCGCTCGGTCACCGTCACCGCGATCGGGTCCACGGCGTCGTGCACCGTCAGGAACGGCGCGACGCTCAGCCCGCCCACCTCCACCGCCGCCTCCGAGCCGTAGCGCCGCACGGGCTCGCTCCCGTCCAGCAGCTTCGCGCAGGCGGCGCGGGTGGGATCGGTCATGTAGAGCGGGACGCCCCAGCGGCGCGCGAACACCCCCATCCCCCGGGTGTGGTCGCCGTGGTCGTGGGTGATGAGCAGGGCGGTGACGGAATCGGGCGGCACCTCCACGGCGGCCAGGCGGCGCTCCATGTCGCGGCCGCTGAAGCCGGCGTCCACCAGCAGGCGCACCCCGCCGCCCTCCACCAGCACGGAGTTCCCACGGCTGCCGCTTCCCAGGACGGTGACCTTCACTCGACTGCTGCCTCTGTGCTGCGGATGGACGGGTGGGGACCTGCGAGGGCGCGGACGAGCGCTCGTGGACCGGCGCCCATCCGCGGATGGGGAAACAAGTTAAACGTGTCCCCCGGGTTTGTCACCCCGCGTCGGGGCGGCCGCGCTCCCAGGCGCGGCCCAGCTGGGCGCGCATCCCCTCCGGCAGGGCGACCTTGCGCCGGCTCATGGCGCGCTCCGCCACCTCCAGGAACTTGTCCAGCCGGTACGCGGTCAGCTCGTCCCCGGTCCCCCAGCTGAAGGGGGGGACGTAGCGGGGGGGCATCGCCGCGCCGTACAGGTTGCTTCCGGCGCCGATCACCGTCCCGGTGTTCAGCAGCAGGCCGATCCCCGTCTTGACGTGGTCGCCCAGGAAGCAGCCCATCTTGATCTCGCCGGTGTCCGTCTCCCCGTCGGGCGTCCAGAGGCGGACGGTGCCGTAGTTGTTCTTGAGGTCGCTGTTGGTGGTCTCCGCCCCCAGGTTGACCCAGGCGCCCAGGTAGGCGTGGCCGATGTGCCCGTCGTGCTGCTTGTTCGCGTACGCCAGCGCCACGCTCTCCGCGAACTCGCCGCGGATGCGGCACACCGGGCCGATGGCGCACGCCTCCACCGCGCCCCCCAGCACCGTGGAGCCCCGCCCGACGTACGCGGGACCCGCCAGCCGGGTGAATGCGCGCACCGTCGCCCCCTCGTCCAGCCACACGGGCCCCTCCGAGGTGTCCACCACCACGCCGGGCTCGATCCGCGCCCCCTCCCCGAGCACCAGCGGGTGCCCGCCCTGGAGGTGCACGCCAGCCGGCAGCTCCGGCGGGGCGGGGGAGGGGTAGAGCGCGGCGACGTCCACCCCGATCTGCTCCGGGGTGGCGGACATCAGCTCCCATACGTGCCGGAGGACCCGGCCGGGGAGGTCGATCGGGGCGGCGGGTACGTTCCCCTCGCCGGGGCGGAGGAGCGCCTCCGGGCCCGGCGCCGCCACCCCCGCGGGGAGGAGCCATCCCACCGTCTCCCCGCCGATGGTGAGCGTCGCCGCCTCGGAAGGGCCGGCCGGCAGCCGCTCCGCCGCGCCCCAGGCCGGGACCGCGCGGGAGGAGAGGAAGAGCCGCGCGCCGTCCGCCGGCGCATCGCCGGTGCCGCGGACGGGCGGCGCGCCTGCCTCCTCGAAGCCGGCCAGGTGCTCCGCCGCCAGGTGCGCCGCGCAGCGGACGCCGAAGACCCGCTCGGCGCGCTCGCGCAGCCGCATCGTCCCGAAGAGCAGCTCCCCGGCGGGGCGGGTCAGCGCGAAGGGCTCCCACCCCCGCGCGGCTTCGTCGTCGAAGAGGACCAGCGTCAGGTCGGCCATGTCGGTTCAGGTCGCGGTGGAAGCTTCCGGAAAAGCGAAGTGCGGAAGCGCGGCACCGTCGCACTCCCGCACTTCGCACCCTCGCCGGCGTCGCTCACCCCAGCGTCCGCAGCCCCTCCGGCAGCTGCGCCAGGAGCGACTTCAGCTCCGGCGCGCGGTCCCGGTGGGCGACGAAGGTCACCCCCGCGGTGCGGACGACGATCAGGTCCTCCACCCCGAACGCAACGATCGGACCGTCGTCGGCGTAGAGCGCGGTCCCGCGCGACTCCACCGGGTACGCCTCGCCCAGGGTCACGTTGCCGTGCTCGTCGGCGGGGCGGGTGCGGTACACCGCGTCCCAGGCGCCTACGTCGTCCCAGTCGAAGGTGGCCCGCACCACCCCCACCCGGTCGGAGCGCTCCAGCAGCCCCTCGTCGATGGAGAGGGTGGCGGCGCGGCTGAAGAACTCCTCCGTCCCCCCCTCCCGGAGGATGGGGACCAGCTCCGCCAGCTCGGGGGTGTGCCGCTCCAGCTGGTCCAGCAGGTCCGCCGCGCGCCAGACGAAGAGCCCCGTGTTCCACAGGTACTCGCCCGATTCCAGGTAGCGCTCGGCGGTGGCGCGGTCCGGCTTCTCCACGAACTCCGCCACCTCGTAGCCCGTAGCGCGCCCCTCCCGCGGGGGCTCGCGCTCCGCGAGGGCGCCGCCCAGGCGGATGTAGCCGTAGCCCGTCTCCGGACGGCCGGGGACCGCGCCGATGGTGAAGAGGCGCCCGTGCTCGGCGGCCAGCTCCGCGGCGTCGGCGATCAGCTGCCGGAAGCGCTCGGCGGGGTGGATGACGTGGTCCGCGTGGAGCGAGACCATCACCGCGTCGGGGTCGCGGCGCTCCAGCTCCGCCGCCGCCCAGGCAAGCACCGGCGCGGTGCCCGCGGCGCGGGGCTCCAGCAGGAAGTTGCCGGGCTCCAGCCCCGGCACGGCGCGCAGGATCGGCTCGGCCAGGTGCGCCCCGGTGAGGATCCGCAGCCGGTCCTGCGGGACCAGCGGGAGGATGCGCTCCACCGTGTCGCGGATCAGCGGCTGCTCCGACGCCAGCGGGAGGATCTGCTTGGGGCGGGCGGGCGTGCTCACCGGCCAGAAGCGCGAACCCACGCCGCCGGCCAGGATCACCGTCCACAGGTGCGCGTCAGAAGAGCTCGTCGACCCGGGCAAGGAGCTTCTTGGGGCTGAAGGGCTTGGTGAAGAAGTCGGTCGCGCCGAGGGCCAGCGCCTGGGCGCGGTCGGACTCCTGTCCCTTGGCGGTCAGGATGATGACGGGAGTCTCCCGGCGGTGCGGCAGCCCGCGCAGCTCCTGGAGGACCTCCAGGCCGCTCGCGTACGGCATCATGATGTCCAGCAGCACCAGGTCGATCGCCCCCTCGCCGCGCAGGTGCTCCAGCGCCGCCCGCCCGTCCGGGACCAGGGTGACCCGGTAGGGGCCCTGCTCCAGCTTGAGCTGGATGATGCGGCCGATGTGCGGCTCGTCGTCGGCGACGAGCACGTTGCGCATGCGGGGCGGCGAGTCGGTGGGCATGGGGGCGGACCGGTGGGGACGGGCGTGGGCGCGGGCGGCGCCCGCGGGTCAGACCAGGGAGGCCAGGCGATCCCGCTCGCGACCCAGGTCGCGCAGGAGCGGGGCGAAGCCGACGCCCTCGCGCAGGAGCACGGCGAGGATCAGCTCCGGCGAGAGCACGTCCACCACGGCCACCCCCCGGTCGAAGCGCACCACCACCGTGGCCGCGCCCCCGCGCCCGGCCGCGGAGCCGAGCCCCGCCGCGGCGGAGGCGATCCCCGGGACCATCGCCGAGACCGTCTCGGCGTCCAGCTCCCCGTCGCCGGAGTGCTGGATGAGGAGCCCGTCGCGCCCGAGGACGAGGACGTGCTCCACGCCCTCGTGCCCGCGGAGGGAGGCCAGCGCCTGGTCGAGGTCGGACATCGCGAAACTCCGGGAAATGGACGGTGTAGAGACCCGCAGCAACGTACCCCGGCGAAAATCCGAAGTCAAGGCCGTGCAAGCCTTGCGCGGCCTTGACCGGTCCGCCCGGCCCCCGTATGGTTACGGCCGGAATCCC
>DATABU010000370.1:0-1731 GCA_036259415.1 Longimicrobiaceae bacterium | reverse complement strand
CCCGCTCGAAGGTGTCCAGGTGGATGAAGAAGCCGGAGCGCCGGCGGATGCGGTTCAGCTCCTCCACGATGCTCTCCGGCTCCCACGCCATCTCCCCCAGCTCCGACGCCTTGAGCGCCATCAGCCCCTGCAGCAGCGAGCCGCCGCGCGAGTCCACCAGGTGCACCGGCGTGGCGCCCGGCTCGCGCTGCTGCGCCGCCGCCCGCGCCGAGGCGAAGGTCCCGGAGAGCGCCGACGAGAACAGGACGGCCACGATGGCCTCCCCCTCCTCGGCGGCGCGCTCGTACGCCCGGAGGAAGGCCGCCGGCGCGGGCTGCGAGGTGCTGGGGTGCGCGCCCTCCTTGAGGCGCTCCGCGAACTCCTCCGCGGTGATGTCGAAGCGGTCGCGGAGCACCCGGTCGCCGAAGATCAGGTTCAGGGGGACCAGGTGCATCCCGTGCGCCCGCACCACCTCGTCCGGGAGGTCGCAGGCGGTGTCCGACACCACCGAGATGGGGCGGCGGGCGAGCACCATGTGGCCGGCCGCCGCCGCCCGCTCCACCGCGGCGTGCTGGGCCTGCATGTCCTCGGCCTTGTGCGTTGCCAGCTCGCCCAGGGTGCGGAGGTAGGCGAACACCTCCTCCGGCTCGTCGGTGTGGACGTGGACCTTGATCAGCTCCTCCGTGCGGATCACCACCAGCGAGTCGCCCCGCTCCCGGAGCACGGCGCGCACGGCGTCCGACTGCGGGAGGTCGCGCCCCCGCACCAGCGCCTCGGTGCAGTAGCGGTAGGTCTCGCTCTCGGCCGGGTACTCCACCTGCGCCGCGGCGATGGGCTCCGCGCCGTACACCGGCATCTCCTCCAGCGCCGTCAGCGGGTCGCCGGAGATGAAGGCGGAGATCCCCTCCAGGATGTGCACGAACCCCTTGGCCCCCGCGTCCACCACCCCGGCCCCCTTCAGCGCGGGGAGGAGGTCGGGGGTGCTGGCCAGCGCCTCGCGCGCCCGCACCAGCAGCCGCTCGAAGAGCACCACGAAGTCCGAGTCCTGCAGGCGCTGCGCCTCGTCGGCGACCGCCCGCATCACGGTGATCATGGTCCCCTCCACCGGCTTCTCCAGCGCCCGGTACACGTGCTCGGTGGCGATGCGCAGCGCCTCGCCGAACTCCGCGACCCCCAGCCGCGGCCGGTCGCCGACCGCGTTGCTGAAGCCCAGCAGGAAGTGGGACAGGATCATCCCGCAGTTGCCGCGCGCACCCAGGATGCCGCCCTCGGCCGCCAGCTTGGCGACCGCGCCCACCGAGTCGTGGTCGCTGCGCCGCAGGTGGTCGGCGATGGAGGAGACGGTGAGGGCGAGGTTGGTCCCGGTGTCTCCGTCCGGGACGGGGAAGACGTTGATGCGGTTGAGCTCGGCGCGGTTGCGCTGGACGTAGTCCGACGCGGCGATCAGGGCGCCGCGGAGCCCGGGGCCGTCGAGGTGGGTGATGTTCATGGCTTGCATAATATGCGCGGCCTGCACCGACCGACAGGAGCCGCCTCGCAAGGCCGGTTCCACCGGGTCGGAGCCGGCTTGCCGCCCCCCGTCCCGGCGCGTAGAATCCGCGCCGGCCGGTGTCCACGCCGGGGGGCGCCGCGTCCTCCGGCAGGGACGCGTGCGCCGCGGCCGGCGAACATGCATCGCGTTGGCGCGCAACGACTTCCTCCCTGGCACACGCCCTGCCTGGAAGGAGGACCGGCGGCGGGGAGACCGGTCTC
>DATABU010000369.1:0-7857 GCA_036259415.1 Longimicrobiaceae bacterium | reverse complement strand
CAGCGAGCCCACCGCCAGCCCCAGCGCGAGCTGGCGGGTCACCCGCCCGAAGATGCCGCGGAGTACGCGGCGCGGGTGGGCGCCCAGCGCCGTGCGGATCCCGATCTCGCGGGTGCGCTGCGCCACGGTGAACGAGGTCAGCGCGTAGATCCCGGCGGCCGAGAGGAGGAGCACGCTCAGCGTCACGGCCGCCAGCGACCACGCTGCGAAGCGCGAGCCCGCCCGCAGCGAGCCGTACAGCTCGGTGAGCGGCCTGACCCGCAGCTGCATCACGGGATCGACCTCGGCGCCGATCTCCCGGATGCGCCGCACCGCCCCGGCGGGGACGCCGCCGCGGAACCGGACGGCGAGCACCACGGGGTGGACCTCCCCCGGCACGAGGGGATGGTACACGTGGGCGGCCCCGCTCACCAGCGACGGGAGCGCGATGGGGGAGGCGGGGAAGTCCTCGACCACCCCGACGATCTCGTACCACTCCCCGGGGCCGTCGGCCTCCGCCCCACCCGGGCGCGAGTAGCGGAAGCGCCGGCCGAGGGCGGGGCGGTTCCCCAGCAGCTGCTCCACGAAGGTCCGGTTCACGACCACCGGCCCCCCGGGGCCGCCCAGGTCGCCGGCGCCGAGCGGCCGCCCCGCCAGCATCTCCGCGCCGTAGGCGGCGAAGAGGCCGGGAGCCACCCGCATGGACCCCGCCGTCGGCGTCCCCGACTCCGGCGCCCCGGCGCCCTCCTCGAAGGCGACCTGGCGGACGGGCCCGTCGAGCCCGGGGATGCCGGAGGAGGTGGTGACGGTGGTGACGCCGGGCTCGGCCTCCAGGCGGCTCACCAGCTCGGCCAGCCGGGCCCGGTAGCGCGAAGCGAATGCGTCCGCGTCCGCCGCGTCGCCCCCCGCCTCCGCGGCGGGTTCGCTCAGCTCGGCCCCGCCCACCACGAACTCCTCCGCGGGGAACCCGGGACCGGCGCTCTCCATCCGCACCACCTGCCACACGGCGAAGACGGCCACGGGGAGGATGGCGACCGCGATCGCCACCTGCGCGACCACGAGCGCCGTCCACACCCGCCCCAGCCCGGCGCCGGCGCCGCCCCCCTGGCGCAGGCTCGCGTAGAGCCGGCCGCCGGTGGCCTTGAGGCCGGGGAGCACGCCCATGATGGCGGCGGCCAGCACCGCCAGCCCGAGGGCGTAGAGCACCGTCGCCGGGGAGAGGCTGAACTCGATCCAGAAGGGGACGTCGCCGACGACGGTGAACTGGACCCGCACCCATCCGAGCACCGCCTTCACCAGCGCCAGTCCCGCGAGCGCCCCCAGCGCCGAGAGGGCGAGGGCCTCCGCGAAGAGCTGCGCCAGGATGCGGCGGCGGCTGGCGCCCAGCGCGCTCCGCACGGCGATCTCGCCCAGGCGCGCCACGGTTCGGGCGTACAGCAGGATGGCCAGGTTGACGGCGACCACGACCAGGAGCCCGGCGACGAGCAGCTGGACGAAGCGCAGCATCACCCGGATGACGGGATGGTCCAGGTCCAGGTGCTCGTGCGTGTACGCCAGGACCTGGAGCCGGAGCCGCTCGTGCGTCTCCGGGTGCGCGGCCGCCGCGCGCCGTCCGACGATCTCCGCCTCGGCCTGCGCCTCACGCATGGTGACGCCCGGCGCCAGGCGGCCGAACACGTAAAGCTGGGGGCCGGCGAGCCGCGGGTGGCGGGACGGATCCACCCGGAGCGGGATCCAGAAGTGGTGTGCGAAGGGGAACTCGAACCCCTCCGGCATCACCCCGACGATCCGGTAGAGGTCCGCCCCCAGCCGGACCGTCCGCCCCACGACGGCCGGGTCGCCCGCGAAGCGCGTCCGCCACGGCTCGTGGCCGATCACCGCCACCGGCGGCGCCCCGGGCCGCTCGTCGTCCGGGACCAGGTAGCGCCCCAGCAGCGGGGGAGTGCGCGCCAGCTCGAACCCGGAGGCGGTGATCTCCGCCACCCCGACGGGCTCCGGGGGACCCTCGCCTCCGATCAGGTTGTGCTCGGCGGTGCGGAAGGCGCCCAGCCGCTCCACCGACCGGAGCCCGTCGCGCCACTCGACGAAGTCGTGGACGATCCTGCGCTCGGGGTTGCCGGGGTTGTCCGTCGCGTACTGGAGCGAGACCACGCGGTCGCCGCCCTCGAAGGGGAGGGCGGGGTGCAGCACCTCCGAGATCACCTCGAAGGCGAACGCGCCCACGGCGACCGCCACCGCCACGGAGAACCCGCCGATCAGCGTCAGCCCCCGGTGCTTCGCCAGCATGCGGAGCCCCAGCCGGAAGTCCAGCGACAGGCCGGGTACCCAGGCCAGCCCGCGCGCCTCCCGCACCTCCTCGCGGTACCGCTCCACCCCGCCGAAGGCGACTCCGGCCCGGCGCCGCGCCTCCGGCCGTTCGAGCCCCTCCTCGCGCACCAGCCGCTCCGTCTCCATCTCCAGGTGGAAGCGCAGCTCCTCGGCCGTCTCCGCCTCCTCGCGGCCGCGGAAGAGCAGCCCCCGCAGCCGCTCGCGCGCCTCCGAGACCCACCTCACGGGGCACCTCCCGCCCAGTCGAGCACCCAGTTGACCGCGGCCGACGAGCGCTCCCACTGCGAGCGCTCCCGGGCCAGCTCGCACTCTCCCGCCGGGGTGAGCATGTAGTACTTCGCCCGGCGGTTGTTCTCGGTGGTCCGCCACTCGGAGCCGATCCAGCCGCGGGACTTCATCCGCTGGAGGGCGGGGTAGAGGCTCCCCTGGTTCACCTGGAAGACGTCGCGGGACATCTGCTGGATGCGCTGGCTGATCCCCCAGCCGTGCATGGGCTCCAGCGAGAGCGTCTTCAGGACGAGGAGCTCCAGGGTGCCCTGGAGGAGGTCGGACTGGTCGTGGGCCATGCGTCTCTCCTATAGATGGTCTACAGGAAGAAGATGCGGCGCGTCCTGTAGACCGTCAAGAGAAACGTGTGTGGCGGGTGACGGAGCCCCTCCCCCGGAACGGGGGAAGGCTGCGGCGATGAGGACGCCGGGTGGGGGCGCCTACCCCAGCTCGCCCCGCAGCTCCGCGAGCAACGCCAGCGCGTCCATCGGGGTGAGGCGGTTGGGGTCGAGCGCCCGGATCCGCTCTGCGACGCGGCACTCGGGGCCGTCCGCGGCGGGAGGGGGCGCGGCCGGCTCCGCGGGGCGGGGGGCGTGGTCGGCCCGGTACACCTCCTCGGCGAGGTGCTCGATGACGCGGCTCTCGGCGGAGCGGGAGCCCTCCAGCGTGCGCAGGATCTCGCGGGCGCGGGCGATCACCGCGGGGGGGATGCCGGCCATGCGGGCCACCTCGATCCCGTAGGAGCGGTCGGCGCCGCCGGGGACCAGGCGGTGCAGGAAGACGATGCGGTCGTCCTCCTCGCGCGCGGCGACGTTGAAGTTGACCACGCCGTCCAGCAGGTCGGCCAGCTCGGTCAGCTCGTGGTAGTGCGTGGCGAAGATGGTCTTGGCCTCCATCACCCCGTGCAGGTGCTCGGTGATGGCCCAGGCCAGGCTCACCCCGTCCCAGGTCGCGGTGCCGCGCCCCACCTCGTCCATCAGCACCAGCGAGCGGCGGGTGCCGCCGTTCAGGATGGTGGCGCACTCGCTGGCCTCCACCATGAAGGTGCTCTGGCCGCGCACCAGGTTGTCGGAGGCGCCCACGCGGGTGAAGATGCGGTCGCAGACGCCCACCGTGGCGTGGTCCGCGGGGACGAAGGCCCCCACCTGCGCCAGGAGCTGCACCAGCCCCACCATCCGCAGCAGGGTGGACTTCCCGGCCATGTTGGGGCCGGTGAGGATCATCACACGCCCGGCATCGTCCAGCACCACGTCGTTGGGGATGTAGCGGTCGCGCGGCATCATGGTCTCCACCACCGGGTGCCGCCCCGCGCGGAGCTCCAGCCGGTAGCCGTCGTGCACCTCCGGGCGCGTGTAGCCGCGGCGCACGGCGCACTCCGCCAGGCCGGCGAGCACGTCCAGCGTCGCCACGCGCACGGCGGCGTCCTGGAAGCGCTTCACCTGCGTGGCGAGCGCCTGCCGCAGCTCGCCGAAGAGCCGCGCCTCCAGCTCGGCGATCCGCTCCTCGGCCCCCAGGATGCGGCCCTCCCACTCCTTCAGCTCGCCGGTGACGAAGCGCTCCAGGTTGGCGAGCGTCTGCTTGCGCTCGTACTCGCCGGGGACGCGGTCGGCGTGGGCGCGGGGGACCTCCAGGAAGTATCCGAAGACGCGGTTGTAGCCCACCTTGAGCGCCGAGATGCCGCTCCGCTCGCGCTCCCGCGCCTGGAGCCGCGCCATCCAGTCGGTGCCTCCCTCGCGCAGGCCGCGCAGCTCGTCCAGCTCCGCGTCGAAGCCGGGGCGGATCACCCCCTCGCCGTCGCCGAAGCCGGCCGCCGGGGCGTCGGCCAGGGTGCGGTGGATGCGCTCGCGCACGTCGTCCAGCGGGTCCAGCGTGCGCAGCAGCTTGCGGAGGGGGCCGGTGCCGGCGGACTCCTCCAGCCGCCGGAGCGCCGGGAGGCGGGACAGCGAGTCGGCCAGGACGCGCAGCTCGCGAGGGCCGATGCGGCCCGAGGCCACCTTGGCGGCCAGACGCTCCAGGTCGCGGACGTTCGCCAGCTCGCGGCGGACCCGGCCGCGCAGCTCGCCGTCGTCCACCAGCTCGGCCACGGAGTCCTGCCGCGCGCGGATGCGGTCCAGCGACACCATGGGACGCAGCAGCCAGCTGCGCAGGAGGCGCGCGCCCATGGGCGTCAGCGTCTCGTCCACCGTCGCCAGCAGCGTCCCCTCGCCCGGCTTCATCCCCGGCTCGCGGCGCAGCGGCTCGGTCAGCTCCAGGTTCCGGCGGGTCATCTCGTCCAGCACCATGGCCTCGCCCGGGCGCTCCAGACGGGGCGGGCGCAGGTTCACCACGGCCGTGGGCTGCACCTCGCGCAGGTAGGCCAGGAGCGCCCCCAGCGCGGAGAGCAGCGCCTCGTCCTTCTCGCCGATCCCGAACCCCTCGGGAGACTGCACGCCGTAGCGGAAGCAGACCTCGTCCCACGCGAAGCGCGGGTCGAACATGACCTGCGGCCGGCGGGTGAGGCGGCGGCCGTCCAGCCCTGGCAGCTCCCGCTCGCCCCACTCGGCGGGGACGAGGAGCTCGGCGGGCTCGACGCGGGCCAGCTCCGACTCCAGCGTCTCCGCGGTGGCGGAGGTGACGATCACCTCGCCCGTAGTGACGTCGGCGGCGGCCAGCGCCAGCTCGCCGTGGCGGTCCTCCACCAGCGCGGCCAGGAAGTTGTTGCGGCGCTCCTGGAGGAGCCCGTCCGCGAAGACCACGCCCGGGGTGACCACCTCCACCACCTCGCGGCGCACGGTCCCCTTCGCCTCGGCGGGGTCCTCCACCTGCTCGCACACGGCCACGCGGAAGCCCTCCCCGGCCAGGCGCTCCAGGTACTCGTCGCGCGACTTCGCGGGGACGCCGGCCATGGGGACCGCCCCGGGCCCTCCCTTGCCGGTGAGGGTGAGCCCCAGCACGCGCACGGCGACCTCGGCGTCGGGACCGAGCAGCTCGTAGAAGTCGCCGACGCGGATCATCACCACCGCGTCGGGGTGCTTCCGCTTGGCCTCCTGCCACTGCTTCATCAGGGGGGTGCTGGCTCCGGACATCGCGTCTCCACTGGGTTCCCGGCGGCTCTCTGGGGCGCATCCCTGTACACCGTACCGCCTTCGGGGATCACCCGAAAGTCCCCTGCCGCACGTGTCGAAACGGCACAGCATACAACTTGACACGTTTGGCGCATCTGCGATATTCAAGGACCCTCCGCCGGGCCCGCGGCGCCAGGCGCGGCGCGGCTTCCGCAGGGGCTTCCGCGTCCCCGCGCACCGCACCGAACCCGACAGCATGTGCGGAACCGGCCGGCGGCCGCAGGGCCCGGCCGGCGTGCGGCGAACCCATCCCGACGAGCGTCCCGATGTCCTCTCCCGATCCGTCCTCCGGGCGCGCGGCGCTCACCTCGGCGAAGAAGGCGCTCCTGGAGAAGCGGCTCCGCGGCCAGGCGGCGGGCGCGGCGCGCGCCGACGTGGTGACCCCGCGCGGAAGGCCGGACTTCCTCCCCCTCTCCTTCTCCCAGCAGCGCCTCTGGTTCCTGGAGCAGCTCCAGCCGGGGCTGGGCTTCAACCACATCCACGCCGCCATCCGGGTGGAGGGCGAGCTGGACGCGGCGGCGCTCCGCCGCGCCCTCACCGAGATCGTCCGGCGCCACGAGTCGCTCCGCACGCAGTTCGCGGTGCGCGACGGGAGCCCGGTGCAGACCGTCGCCCCGCCGCACGACTTTCCCCTGCCGGAGACCGACCTTCGCCACGTCCCCGCGGCCGAGCGGGAGGCGGAGGTGGAGCGCCGCGCCATGGAGGAGGCGAACCGGGCGTTCGACCTGGAGCACGACCCGCTCTTCCGCGGGCAGCTCCTCGTCCTGGGCCCGGGCCGCCACGCGCTGTTCCTGACGATGCACCACATCGTCAGCGACGGGTGGTCCATCGGGGTCATCATCCAGGAGCTGGCGGCGCTCTACGACGCCTTCCGCGCCGGGCGCCCGTCGCCGCTCCCGGAGCTGGCGCTCCAGTACACCGACTACGCGGCCTGGCAGCGCGAGTACCTGTCGGGCGCGGTGCTGGAGCGGCAGCTCGCCTACTGGCGCGGCCGGCTGGCCGGCGCGCCGACGCTGGAGCTGCACGCCGACCGCCCGCGCCCCGCGGTGCAGACCTTCCGCGGCGCCTCGCACTGGTTCACGGTCCCCGCCCCGGAGACGGCGGCGCTGCACGCGCTCGCCAACGGGATGGGCGCGACGCTCTTCATGGTGGGGCTGGCGGCCTTTCAGGCGCTGCTCGCCCGCTGGACCGGGCAGGACGACGTGGTGGTGGGCTCGCCCATCGCCAACCGCACGCGCCGCGAGATCGAGGAGGTGGTCGGCTTCTTCGTCAACACGCTGGTGCTGCGCGGCGACCTCTCCGGCGACCCCTCCTTCCGCGAGCTGGTGGCGCGGGTGCGCGAGGCGGCGCTCGGCGCGTACGCGCACCAGGACCTCCCCTTCGAGAAGCTGGTGGACGAGGTCCAGCCGGAGCGCGACCTGAGCCGCAACCCCCTCTTCCAGGTGATGTTCGCGCTCCAGAACGCGCCCGGGAGCGAGCTGGAGCTGCCGGGGCTGCGCCTCACCTGGGAGCCGCCGCGGAGCGGGACCTCCAAGTTCGACGTGATGCTCTGGGCGCAGGAGCGCGACGGAGAGCTGAGCGCCTGCCTGGAGTACAACACCGACCTCTTCGACGCCCCCACCGTCCACCGGATGGAGCGTCACTTCCGCCGGGTCCTGGCCGCCGTCCTCGCCGACCCCGACACCCGCGTCTCGGAGCTTCCCCTGCTGACCGGCGAGGAGCGGGCGCAGCTCGCCGCGTGGAACGACACCGCGGTCGCCCTCGACGGCGCAGACGCCACGCTGCACGGCCTGTTCGAGGCGCAGGCCGCGCGCACCCCGCACGCGGTCGCCCTCGCCTGCGAGGGCCGCACGCTCACCTACGCCGAGCTGGACGCGCGCGCCGCCCTCCTGGCCGCCGAGCTGCGCGGCCGCGGCGTCGGCCCGGAGACGCGCGTCGGGGTGCGCCTGGAGCGCTCGCCGGAGCTGGTGGTCGCCCTGCTGGGGGTGCTCAAGGCGGGCGGGGCCTACGTGCCGCTGGACCCGGACTACCCGGCCGAGCGCCTGGAGTACATGGCGGCGGATTCGGGAGCGGCGCTGGTGCTGGAGGGGACCACCGGGGAGCACGCCGAGGCGGGTCTCCTCCTGAGAGATGCCCCTCCCCCGGAACGGGGGAGGGTGGCGGCGACAAAGCCGCCGGG
>DATABU010000368.1:0-8947 GCA_036259415.1 Longimicrobiaceae bacterium | reverse complement strand
CCTCCGGGACGTGGTCGGCGAAGAGCGGCGAGCCGAAGGTGCAGCGGAGCCCCCCCACCTGGGTCACGTCCTTGATCCCCACCGGGAGCCCGGCCAGGATGCCGGGGTCCTCCCCGCGCGCCAGCCGCAGGTCCAGCCCGCGCGCCTGCTCGCGGGCCCGTGGGTCGAGGGTGACGACGGCGTTGAGCGCCGGGTTCAGGCGCTCCACGCGCTCCAGGCAGGCTTCCAGCACCTCCTCGGCGGACAGCTCGCGGGCGCGGACGCGCCGCGCCAGCTCGTGCGCCGGGAGGAGGGCGAGCGGATCGCCGGACGGCGCCGTCATGCCGTGTCGGGGAACCGGCCCGCGCGCTCGCGGATCCACTCCGAGGCCGCCTCCTCGCGGCTCATCTCCCTCCCCTCCGTCTCGCGCACCTCCCGCCGGTACCGGTCGATGGAGCACACCTGCTCCACCATGCGCGCACGGAACGCGTCGCTCGCGTCCAGGAACTGCACGCCGATGCAGTAGTGGTCCGCCTCGGGCTCGCAGTGCACCACCCGCGCGTGGGCCTCGAACGGGGGGTCCACCTCGGGGATGCGGACCTCGACCGTCGTGCCGGGGGCCGCGGGGTCGTCGGAGACGAAGGCCAGGCCGCCGAAGCTCACGTTGACCCCGCGCCGCTCCGCCGGGGCGCCCTGCCGCACCGTCCGCACCTCGATGGGGACTTCCGCGGTGTGCCGGATGAACTCGCGCTGCGGGTTGGCGCGGGTCCCGCTCACGGGTTCGCCGGCCACTGCCCGTCGAACGCCACCACCCGCGCGAAGGCCGCCTCGCCGCCCTGGAACTTCCAGGGGAAGCAGCCGATCACCAGCCGCCGGTTCTGGATCTCCGGCGCGGAGATCTCGCCGCCCAGGTTCTCGATGTGCATGCAGTTGTGGATGAACAGCTTGTTGTGCGTGAGCTGGTAGTCCTCGTCGGGGAAGAGCCTCGCCACCGCCTCCGGCCCCCCGAACTTCTCCTCCGCCCTGGCGCGCACGCGGTCGCAGTGGCCGTGCATCCCCTTCCCGAGGAAGCGGCCGATGGGGAGGTCCATGGGGTGGTCGGTGGAGACCACGTCCACGCCCCAGACGTGGATCTCCTTCTCCCGTAGCCAGGGCACCATGTCCGGGTGCGCGCCGGGGTGCAGGTGGATGTACTTCTCCTCGTCCGCCTCGTCGCCCCACTGCGCGTAGCGGTGCCAGCCGGTGTGCAGGATCAGGATGTCGCCCTTCCGCACCTCCACCCGTTCCTCGATCATCTGCGGCGTGTACAGCGCCAGCTCGTCCATCTCGTCCGTGAGGTCCACCACCACGCCGGGGCCGCACAGCCACTCCAGGGGGATCTGGTCGATGGTCATCCCCTTCGTCACGAAGTGGCGGGGGGCGTCCAGGTGCGTCCCCATGTGGTTGGAGGTCATGATGTACTGCGCGTTGACCCCGTGCTCCGCCTTGCGCTTGATGTACTTCACCTCGAACGGCGGGTAGTAGGGCCAGAACGGCGCCTGCTCGTTCAGCGGCTGCGACAGGTCGTACATCTTCATCGGACCTCCGGGGTCACGGGTTGCAGGGCGGGCGCGGCCGCGGGAGCCGAGCGCATGAGGAGCGCGTACGTGCCGAAGGCGGCCAGCGTCGCGGAGAACCAGGCGCCGTCGAAGAGGAAGGACAGCCGGGGCGAGGTCGTCCCCGCCAGCGCCACCCCGATCCCCACGGCCAGGGCGGCGAGCGCCCGGAGGTTGAAGCCGCCGGAGTAGCGGTACTCGCCGTCCTCCAGGTACAGGTCGCGGACCGAGAGCCGCCCGCGCCGGACCACCAGGTAGTCGCAGAGGATCACGCCGCCGGCCGCGCCCAGCAGGCCGGAGTAGCTGATGAGCCACCCCTGGTACATGTCCAGCAGCTTCCAGGGGAAGATCAGGATCCCGATCCCCCCCGCGATCAGGCCGCCGGCGCGGAAGCCGATGCGGCCCGGCGCCAGGTTGGCGAAGGTGAAGGCGGGGCCCACCACGTTGGCCGCGATGTTGGTGGTGAGCGTGGCGAGCGCGATCACCAGCATCGCGACCAGCCCCAGGAGCGGGCTCCCCTGCTCGGCGGCGAGCCGCGCCACCAGGTCCACCGGGTTCCAGACCGCCTCGCCGTAGAGGATCACCGTGGCGCCGGTCACCGCCACCCCCACGAAGGCGAAGAGCGGCATGGCGGTGAGCAGCCCGATGGCCTGGCCCACCACCTGGTCCCGCTGGCTCCGGGCGTAGCGGGTGAAGTCCGGGATGTTGAGCGACAGCGTGGCCCAGTACCCCACCATCGCGGTGACCCAGGGGAGGAACTGCGCCGCCAGGAACGAGCCGGCGGGGACGGCGCGCTCTCCCTGCGTGAGGGCGTCGGCCTGGCGGAGGATCGTGCCGATCCCGCCCACCCGCGCCGCCGCCCACCCGAGGAGCGCCAGCCCCGCCGCGATCAGGAAGGGCGCGGCGAGCGTCTCCATCCACTTGATGCTCTCCGTCCCGCGCCACACGAAGTAGAGGTTGAGGGCCCAGAACCCCAGGAAGGCGAGGTACTGCGGGAGCGACTGACCCATGAAACGCCAGGCTCCGCCCAGCTCCAGCCATCCCGGCCAGAGGATGCCCAGGAGGACGTGGACGGCCATCCCGCCGATCCAGGTCTGGATCCCGAACCAGCCGCAGGCGACCGCGGTCCGCAGCAGCGCGGGGACGTGGGCGCCCACGGTGCCGAAGGAGGCGCGGGCGTAGACGGGGAAGGGGATCCCGTAGCGGGTGCCGGCGTGGGCGTTGACCACCAGCGGGACCCAGACGATCAGGTTCCCCAGCAGGATGGCCAGCAGCGCCTGCCGCCAGCTCAGCCCCGCCTGGACCATGCTGGCCGACAGCATGTAGGTGGGGATGCAGACGCTCATCCCCACCCAGAGCGAGGCGATGTGCCACATGCCCCAGGTGCGGGCCTCCGGCGGGGTCGGCAGCAGGTCCGGGCCGACCAGCCGCCCCGGGGGAACGCCGTCGAGGGGAGCTGTCACGGCTGCTCCTCCCGGGGGTGCGCGGCGCGCTCGAAGGCGCGGGGGAGCACGCGCCGGACCAGGACCTCGGCCAGGCGGCGGCGGTACGCGGCGGAGGCGTGGATGTCGGCGGGGGGATCGATCTCGCGCCCCACCGCGTCGGCGGCGGCGCGGACGGCCCCGGCGGAGGGCTCCTCCCCCTCCAGCGCGGCGGCCGCCCCGGCGGCCAGCACCGGCCCGCCGCCCACGCTCAGCAGCGCGACCCGGGCGCCGCGGCACCGCCCGCCCTCGTCCAGCGCGACGGTCGCCGCCACGCCGGCCAGGGCGTAGTCGCCGTGGCGCCGCGACACCTCTCCGAAGGCCCAGCCCGTCCGTGGCGCGGGGGCGGGGATCTCCACCTCCGTCAGGACTTCCTCCGGCTCCAGCGCGGTGCCGAAGAGCCCGGTGAAGAACTCCTCCGCGCGGACGGAGCGGCCGCCCGCCGGCCCCCGCAGGCGGAAGCGCGCGTCCAGCGCCAGCATCACCGCCGGGAGCTCCGCCGCCGGGTCCGCGTGGGCGATGCTCCCCCCGATGGTCCCCCGGTTGCGGATCTGCGGGTGGGCCACCCAGGGGAGCGTCTCGGCCAGGAGCGGCGCGCCGCGCGCCACCGCCGCGCTCCGCTCGGCGGCCCGCTGGCGGGTCATCGCCCCGATCCGCACCACCCCCTCCTCCTCCCGGAGGTGGTCGAGCTCCCCCACGCCGCCCAGGTCGATCAGCACCGCCGGCTGCGCGAGGCGGAAGTTCATGGCGGGGATCAGGCTCTGGCCGCCCGCCAGCAGCTTGGCGTCGTAGCCGTGCCGCACGAGGAGCTCCAGCGCCTCCTCCACGCTCCCGGGCCGGTGGTACTCGAAGGGAGCCGGCTTCATCCGGGCTCCCCGGCCGGGGGCGGGGCCGGGGGCAGCTCGCCGGCCGGGAGGCGGGCGCGCAGCTCCCGGCTCAGGGCGTCCAGCCCCAGCTTCGTCATCATCTTCGCCACCTGGTCGATCAGGCGCTGCCCGATCCCGGCCACCCTGCCGCCCACCTGGAGGTCGGCGCGGTAGCGCATGACGGTGGACCCGTCCTCCACCTCCAGCAGCACCACCGTCGCGGCGCCCCGGGTGAAGCCGATGGGGCCGCTGCTGTCCACCTGCATGGTGTAGCTCTCCGGGGGCACCCGGTCCCGCAGCGCCACCGACAGCTTCCACTCCGCGGCGGTGACCGGGCCCACCCCCACGCGGATGGAGCCCTGGTACTCCCCGTCGCCGACCATGGCCAGCTTCGCGGCGCCGGGCATCGCCTCGGACAGCACCTCGGGGTCCTGGAGGAGGCGGTAGACGAGCTCCCGCGGCCCCGCGAAGACGTACTCTCCCTCGACGATCATCCGGCGGCCTCCTGGAGGTGGGGGGACGTGGCGCGGGCCGCCTCCAGCAGCTCGAAGAGCTGGCCGGGGCTCAGGGGGATCTCGCGGATCTCCAGGCCGTACTCCGGCAGGGCGTCCTCCACCGCCTGCGCGAAGGCCGCGCCCGCCGGGATCGCCCCCGCCTCGCCCACGCCCTTGAGGCCCAGCGGGTTCATGGGGGCGGGGGTCTCCATGTGCGCCATCTCCACCCGGGGCACGTCCATCGCCGTGGGGAGGAGGTAGTCCATGAAGGAGGCGTTGAGCAGCTGCCCGGCATCGTCGTAGACCAGCTTCTCGTAGAAGGCGTTGCCGATGCCGTGCGCGACGCCCCCCTGCACCTGCCCCTCCACCAGCAGCGGGTTGATCAGGCGCCCGCAGTCGTGCACCACCACGTAGCGGAGGATCTCCACCATGGCCGTCTCGGGGTCCACCTCCACCACCACGGCGTGCACCCCGCTGGCGGTGCTCCCGTGGTCCGGCCCGAAGTAGGCCGTGGCCTCCAGCCCCGGCTCCGTCCCCGGCTTCACCGCGCCCCGCAGCGGGTTGGCGTGGCGCGCCAGCTCGCCCAGCGTCAGCGCCCGCTCCGGGAACCCGCGGACGCCCACCCGCCCCCCGGCCACCTCCACCTGCTCCTCGTCCACCCCGAAGAGGCGCGCGGCCATGGCGACGACCTTGCCGCGCACCGCCACCGCGGCGGCGTGGCAGGCGCTCCCGGCCACCACGGCGCCGCGGCTGGCGAAGGTGCCCGTCCCCCAGCCGAACTCTCGGGTGTCGCCGGTGACCACGTGCACCCGCTCCACCTCCACGTCCAGCGTCTCGGCGACGATCTGCGCGAAGGCGGTGTAGTGCCCCTGGCCCTGCGTACCCAGCCCCGTGGCGACGCGCACCCGCCCGCTGGGGTCCACGGTGACCCGGGCGCCCTCGTACGGCCCGATCCCCGTCCCCTCGATGTACGACACGATCCCCACCCCCACGTGCCGCCCCTCCGCGCGCAGCCTGCGCTGCTCCTCCCGGAAGTCCTCGTAGCCGATCATCCGGCAGGCGGTCTCCATCGCCGGGAGGTAGTTGCCGCTGTCGTAGTAGAGCGGCGCGAAGTCCTGGTAGAGGATGTCGAAGTTGTGGGGGAAGAGCTCCGGGCCCAGGTAGTTGCGCCGGCGGATCTCGACCGGGTCCAGCCCCAGCTCGCGGGCGGCGAGGTCCAGGAGCCGCTCCATGACGAAGACGCCGTGCTGCCGCCCCGCGCCGCGGACCGGGGTGACGATGGTCTTGTTGGTGAAGACCGCCCGGAACTCGCTCTCGTAGCTGGGGACGTCGTACGGCCCCAGGAGAGTGCACTGGCTGTTGATGGGGATGGTGAGCCCGTACGGGTCGTACGCCCCGGTGTCGTGGAGGAAGCGGTCGCGGATGCCGAGGATCCTGCCGTCGCGGGTGAGCGCCATCTCGGCGTCGTGGACCTGCCCGCGCTCCTGGCTGGTGGCGAAGAAGTTCTCGTGCCGGTCCTCGGTCCACTTCAGCGGCCGTCCCAGCCGCATGGCCGCCCAGGGGACGAGCACCTCCTCCGGGTAGAACATCATGATCTTGGGCCCGAAGCCGCCCCCCACGAAGGGCGCCACCACCCGCACCTGCGACTCCAGCAGCCCCAGCATGCGGGCGAGGCCGTTGCGGATGGGGATCGGCGCCTGGGTGGTGTCCCAGACGGTGAGGTCCTCCGCCTGCGGGTCCCAGCGCGCCGCGACGGCGCGGTTCTCCATGGCGGCGGCCGCGCCCCGGTCGTAGTGGAAGCGGCGGGAGACCACCACGTCCGCCCGCTCCAGCGCCCGCTCGTAGTCGCCGTGCCGCTGCGCCACGAACGCCGCCACGTTGGTCCCGAACCGCTCGTGCACCAGCGGCGCGTCCGGGGCGAGCGCGGCCTCCAGCTCCACCACCGCGTCCAGCGGCTCGTAGTCCACGAGCACGTCGGCGAGGGCGTCCTCGGCCAGGTAGCGGCTTTCCGCCACCACCATCGCAACGGGCTCGCCCACGTGGCGGACCTTGTCCCGGGCCAGGGGGACCTGGGTGGCCTCGTTGAACACCAGTCCCTCCACCGGCGGCGGGGGGACGAGGAGCGGGCCGGGCTGCCAGTAGTCGCCCAGGTCGTCCGCCGTGTAGACCGCCGCCACCCCGGGTCGCGCCCGCGCGGCCGAGGCGTCGATCCCGCGGATCCGCGCGTGGGCGTGGTCGCTCCGCACGAAGGCGAGGTGCAGCATCCCGGGGAGCTGCACGTCGTCCACGAACATCGCGTGCCCGGTGAGGAGGCGGCGGTCCTCGTTCCGGCGGACCCGCTCGCCGACGTACCTTCGTCCCACGATGCCTTCCCGGTCGCAGGTTACGGCGTGGCCGACATCCTCTCGGACGCGAGCCGTACGGCCTCCACGATGTTCTGGTAGCCCGTGCACCGGCACAGGTTGCCGGAGATCGCCTCCCGCACCTCCTGCTCGGTGGGGGCGGGGTTGTCGCGGAGGAAGGGGACCAGCGTCATCAGGAATCCCGGCGTGCAGAAGCCGCACTGCAGCCCGTGCGCGTCGCGGAACGCCTCCTGGATGGGGTGGAGCGGCCCGTCAGCCGGGGCCAGCCCCTCCACCGTGCCGACCTCGCGCCCGTCCGCCTGCACCGCGAACATGAGGCACGACCGCACCGCCTCGCCGTCCAGGGTGACCGTGCAGGCGCCGCACACGCCGTGCTCGCACCCGACGTGGGTCCCGGTGAGGCCGATCTCGTGGCGGAGGAAGTCGCTGAGGAGGAGCCGGGGCTCGACGGCGCGCGCGTACGGGGCGCCGTTGACGGTGACCGTGATGTCGACGGGAAGGGTCACGGACGCCCGCTCCATGGGGGTGGGGGACGGAAACGCCCGCGCTGCGGCTTCGGGTGCTGCGCGGGCGGAGGGTGCCTGAAAATAGAGTAGCGCCGGGCTCGCAACCGGGCAAGCAGGCTCGCTTCCGGCGCGCCTCCTAACTCCCTCCGGGTGCCGATCGCTTCGCCTCCTCCACCATCCGCTCCACGTCGGCCAGGAGCCGCTTCGCGTCGTAGACGATCCCGTCCTTGATGGTGTACCTCACCCCACCCACCGTGGTCGGGCGGTTGGTGGCGTCGTCCAGCCGGAAGTGCCCGGTGCCGTAGAGCACCTTGAAGTTGGCGACCGGGTTCTGGTCCACGATCACCAGGTCGGCCAGCATCCCCGGACGCACCAGGCCGAACTCCGGCGCCTTCCCCGTCGGCCGGGTCAGCTCCTCGGCGCCGCAGAGGGTCGCGGCGCGGACCGCCTCCAGCGGGTGGAAGCCCGCCTCCTGCAGCAGCTCCAGCTCGCGCACGAAGCCGAAGCCGTAGAGCTGGAAGATGAACCCCGAGTCGGACCCCGCGCACACCTTCCCGCCGCTGTTCTTGAAGTCGTTCACGAACGCCATCCACAGCCGGTAGTTCTCGCGCCAGTCCACCTCGTTCTGCGTCGTCCAGTCGAACCAGTAGGAGCCGTGCGCCTCGCGGCTCGGCTGGTAGAAGGCCCAGAGCGAGGGGAGGGTGTACCGGTCGTGCCACTCGGCGCGGCGGGCGCGCATCAGGTCGCGGCTGGCCTCGTAGATGTTGAAGGTGGGGTCGATGGTGAAGCCCAGCCGCACCAGCTCGTCGATGGCCTGGTTCCAGCCGGGGCTCCCGGGGGGCGCGGCCTGCTTCCAGAGCCGTCCCGCCTCGCCGAAGCGGTGCTGCTCGTCCATGTAGTTGTAGTCGAGCGGATACTGCTGCACCCGCCGGTCTGTGAAGAGCGCCTCGGGGAGCCCGTACCAGTGCTGCATCGACCCCAGCCCCGCCCGCGCCGCGTCCAGCACGTGCATGCGCGCCACCCCCATCTGCGCGAGGTGTGCGGTGGTCCCCAGCCCCTGCTTCCGCGCCTCGTCCATCAGCGCCGCCATCACCTCCGGGTCGTAGTACAGCCCCAGCCCCAGCTTGAAGCCGTCCACCCCCTTCCGCTTCGCCCAGCGGACGTACTCCCGCGCGAGCGCCGGCGTGGTGACCGGGCCGCGGTCCCACCCGGCGCCGGGGACCACGAAGGCCCAGATGCGCGGCGCGGCGATCTCGTTACGCGCGCTCCGCTCCCGCTCGCGCAGCGTCCAGTCCACCCCGTTCCCCGAGCCCGGGTCGCGCACGGTGGTGATCCCGTGCGCCAGCCAGAGCTTGTAGACGTACTCCGCGGGCGTCCCCTGCGCCGCCCCGCCGATGTGGGCGTGCACGTCCACGAAGCCCGGGAGCACGAACATCCCCGTGGCGTCGATCTCCCTCGTCCCGGCCGCCGGGCGCCCCTGCTCCCGCGGGGGGAGGCCGGGAAAGCCGACGCTGTGGAAGCTGGCGATGCGGTTCCCCTCCACCACGACGTCCACCGGGCCGACGGGGGGCGCCCCGCTCCCGTCCACCAGCGTCGCGCCGCGGATCACCAGGCGCGGGTACGGACCCTCGCCCTCGCCGGGGCTGCGGTCGGGCGCGGGCTG
>DATABU010000367.1:0-1804 GCA_036259415.1 Longimicrobiaceae bacterium | reverse complement strand
CTGCTCGCCGCCTGCTCTCCCCCGCCGCAAGCACCAGGGGAGGGCGACGGGGCGCGCGTGGAGGCGGACGTCTTCAGCGGCCTCCCCAACCCGGCCTGGGAGCTGGACGCGTCCGAGTCCGGTGAGCTGGCGCGGCGCTTCCGGGGGCTGGCGCCCGCGGCGGGAGCCGTGGAGCTGCACGAGGGGCTGGGCTACCGCGGCTTCGTGGTGACGGGCGTGGAGGCGGAGACCGGCGGGTGCGAGCGGGTGCGGGTGCAGGGGGGCGCCGTCCACGCGGCGTGCGGCGGGGAGACGCGGGCGTACGTGGACCCGGAGCGCGCCCTGGAGCGGTGGCTCGCCCGCACCGCGGAGGGGAGGGCGGAGCCCGAGGTGGCGCGGCGGCTCCGGGAGGAGACGGGCGCGTAGCCGCGGCCCTGATTGCGAAGAGGGGCCAGTCGGACCACATTTAGGCCAGATGGCCCCATCCTGGGTCGGACGGCCGGCCCGTGCCCCAGACACGAGCTCCCGATGCTCTTCAACCCCCTCGATGGAATCCTGGGCTCCACGGCCAAGGTCCGCATCCTGCGCGCGCTGCTGCCGCTCACGGTCCCGGTGTCCGGACGTGAGGCGCAGAAGCTGGCCGGGGTGAGGAGCCGCAGGGGCGCGGGCACGGCCCTCGACGACCTGTCCGACCTCGGGGTGCTCCGGCGCACCGAGACCCGGGGCTCTCACCTGTACCAGGTGAACCCTCAACACGAGCTCGTCCCCCCCCTGACCGCCCTGTTCGGCAAGGAGGAGGGGCGGCTGCGGGAGCTCGTGGCGACGATCCGGGCGGGGCTGGCCGAGCGGGAACTGGCGGAGCGCGTCCGCTCCGTGGTCCTCTACGGGAGCAACGCGAGGCGGGACGCGACACCGCGGAGCGACGTGGACCTCATGGCCGTGGTGGACTCGGACCTCGCCGTGAGCGCGGTCCGGGAGGCGCTGTACGAGGTCGGCCAGGACCTCAGGCGCAGGCTGGGGCTCAGGATCTCGCCCCACGTCCTGACCATGCACCGGGTGAGGGAGCGCGCGGAGGACGGCGACCCGTTCGTGCAGACGATCCGGGAGGAGGGGAGGCCGCTGATGGGTGAGGCGCTGGACGGGCTGCTCGCCCCATGGTGAAGCTCGGCAGCACGAAGAGCGAGGACCCGTCGCGGGCGGGCGGCTACTTCCGCGTCGCGCAGGGTCTGCGCAGCACCGCCCGGGACCTGGGCACGATGGCGGACCCGAAGTACGGGAACGGGCTGGCGATCGTCGCGATCCACGCGGCCATCGCGTACGCCGACGCGCTCACGGTCGCGTACGGCGGGTTCAAGTCCACGGACGGGGACCACACCCGGGCAAGCGACGCGCTCCAGCGGGCGCTGGGGCACCGGGCCGACGCGCGCCAGGTCAGGCGGCTGTCCGCGATCCTGGACGCGAAGAGCCACGCGTCCTACAGCGGTAGCTACTACACCCTGGCCGACGCACAGCGCATCCTGGAAGACCTGGAAGTCTTCGCGGGCTGGGCGGAGGAGGTGTACCGGAGCCGGCCGCCGGCGTAGCCGGGCGCTTCCGGGCGCTCGGCAGGTCCTCTACCCGTCGAGCGCCCGCTGCACCTCCCTCGCCAGGGCGCCGGCGTGGGGCTCGCGGACCATGGCGAAGTGGTCCCCGGGCGAGCTGCGCAGCTCGATCCCGCCGCGGACCACCCGCTCCCACCCGAGCGTCCGCTTCTCGAACAGCCGCTCCGCGAGGGCGCGGCGGCCGGCGCGGACCAGCGTGGCGCGCCCGCCCCAGCTCTCCGGCC
>DATABU010000366.1:0-13256 GCA_036259415.1 Longimicrobiaceae bacterium | reverse complement strand
CCCGGCCCCCTCTCCCCGCAAGGGGGAGAGGGGGAGCACGGCGAACCCGGACGAGGCTGGGCGCCCGCGTGAGGGATGCGAGCGCGAAGCGGCGAGACCCGCAGCAGTATCGCGGGGCTCGCCTCCGTTAGCGGGCGTAGTGTGCCCGCTTACGGAGCCGCAGCCCGACCCGAGCGCCAGCGAGGGACACGCCCGGACCAAGAGCCGTTCAGAGCACGTTCACGGCCTGGTGGACGGCCTCTTCCGCCGCGAGGCGGGCCGGCTGGTCTCCGGGCTCTGCCGCGTGTTCGGGCCGCACAACCTGGAGCTGGCGGAGGACGTGGTGCAGGAGGCGCTCCTCCGCGCGCTGCGGGAGTGGCCCTTCCGCGGGGTGCCGGACGACCCGCGCGCCTGGCTCGCCCGGACCGCGCGGAACCGGGCGCTCGACCTGCTGCGCCGCGACGCCACGCTGGCCCGCAAGGCGCCGCTGCTGGCCCCGGAGGCGGAGGACGGGGACGCGGCGCCGGAGGCGTTCTTCGGCGGGGAGTTGGCGGACGACCAGCTCCGCATGGTCTTCACCTGCTGCCACCCCGCAGTCCCCGCCGAGGCGCGGGTCGCGCTGACGCTGAAGACGGTGGGCGGCTTCGGGGTGCCGGAGATCGCCCGGGCCTGCCTGGCGAGGGAGGCCACGGTGGCGCAGCGCCTGGTGCGCGCCAAGCGCCGCATCCGCGAGGCCGGGGTCCGCTTCGAGGTCCCCGCGGGCGCGGAGCTCCCGGCGCGGCTGGACTCGGTGCTGGAGGCCATCTACCTGACCTTCAGCGAGGGCCACGCGGCCTCCAGCGGCCCCGCGGCCCTCCGCGCCGACGTGTGCGCGGAGGCGGTGCGCCTGGCGGAGCTGGCGGCCGCCCACCCCACCGTCGCCGGCCCCCGCCCGCACGCCCTCGCCGCGCTCCTGCTCCTGCAGGCCGCCCGCCTCCCCGCCCGCGTGGACGGGGACGGCGACCCGGTGCTCCTCCCCCGGCAGGACCGCTCGCGCTGGGACGCGCGCGCGCTCGCCCGCGGCCTCGCGCACCTGGAGCGCGCCGCCGCGGGCGGCGTCCTCTCCCCCTACCACCTGGAGGCGGGGATCGCCGCCGCGCACGCCACCGCCCCTTCGTGGGAGGCCACGGACTGGCCCCACGTCCTGCGCCTCTACGACGCCCTCCTGGCGCTGAAGCCCTCCCCCGTCGCCGCGCTGAACCGCGCCGTCGCCCTGGCGATGGTGGACGGCCCCGCCGCCGGCCTGCGCGCCGCCGACGCGGCCGCCTGCCACCCCGCCCTGGCCGGATTCCCCCTGCTGCACGCCGTCCGCGGCGACCTGCTCGCCCGCCTGGGCGACCGGAGCGCCGCCGCCGCGTCGTTCCGCCGCGCCCTCTCGCTCCCCCTCAGCGACCCCGACCGCCGCCTGCTGGAGCGCCGCCTGCGGCAGTGCGAAGCCTGAATGGCAGCAGCCCGCCCGTCGATCCGCCGTTGCAGTTGCAGTTCGGATAGTTCCCACAAGATGTCACGGGGGGAGACTCGCCGGCAGTTTGGCGAGGCTCCCCCCGGCGAGGTGAGACAGCCGGGCAGTTTCGGCTGGCTCGCCGAGCCCGCGCAGGAGACCGCACAGCCGTACCGTGCGGGTTCCGGAGCGGCCCGCCACACCCGGACCCGCCGCGCCAGACCCCTACTGGCCCGAAGGAAAGGTCTCCGGCGCCTCCCCCGTCTCGTGCGTCTCCACGTGCAGCGGCCGCAGCGCCCGCGTCTCGTCGAGGTAGATCAGCGCGTCGTAGCGCAGCGGCAGCACGGTGGGCACGTAGTTCCCCCAGCGCTCCGCCGCGGGGTCGTAGACCACGCCGATGGCGCGGTGCCCCAGCGGGTCCATGGACCCCTCCACCCCCGCCAGGTCGTCGGTGACGATCAGCCGGTCCTGGGCGCCCGCCTCGTGCAGCAGCGCCTCCCAGCTCCCGTCGCGCGCGGGCGGCACCGGCATGCGCTCCATGGGCGCGCCCCACTCCTCGCCGGCGATCACGCTCCCGCGGTGCGAGGAGAACCCCACCAGCACCACCTCGTCGTCCCCCCACTCCTGCCGGGCGAGCTGCCCCACGTTCACCATCCCGCCGCGCGCCATGTCGGTGGCACGCGCGTCGCCGATGTGCGTGTTGTGCTCCCAGACGATGCCCTTCGCCTCGGGACCGTGGTGCTGCATGAGGCGCGCGAGCGTCTCGATCATGTGGGTGTCGCGCACGTTCCACGAGGTGGGCCCGCCGCGCACCATGGTGCGGTAGTACAGCTCGGCGTTGCGGGCCACCAGGGCGTTCTGCTCGGCGTTGAAGTAGCTCTCGCGCCCGTCCTCCCGGTACTCGGGCGCCCTGCGGCGCATCTCCGCCAGGATGGAGACGGCCTCCCGCTCGCAGGAGGTGGGGACGAGCGCGGTGGCCATGGCGTACTCCTGCACGTCCCCACCGTAGGGGTCGAAGCAGGCGTAGGCGCCGCGCGCGCGGCGGGCCGCGTCGGGATCGACCCGCCCCAGGTACTCCTGCACGGCCGCCATGGAGTCCCAGAGCGAGTACACGTCCAGCCCGTAGAAGCCCACCCTGCCCTCGTCGGGCCGGCCGTCGTTCCACTCGCGCATCCACTCCGCCAGCGCCACGACCTCCTCGTTGGCCCACATCCAGGTGGGCCAGCGGTCGAAGGTGCGCAGCACCTCCCGCGCGCTGGCGCCGGAGTCGCGCCACCCCTTGACGTAGCGGTTGACGCGGTAGCAGTCCGGCCAGTCGCCCTCCACCGCGATGAAGGAGAACCCCTTCTCGCGCACCAGCCGCTCGCTGACGGCGTGGCGCCAGGTGTAGTACTCGGAGGTGCCGTGGGAGGCTTCCCCCAGGAGCACCACCCGCGCGTCGCCGACGCGCTCCAGGAGCGGGTCCAGGTCGTCGGGGCCGCGGAGCGGGTGCTGGACCTCGCGGATGCGGGCGATGAGGTCGTTCGCGGGCATGGCGGTCTCCTCGCTGCGATTCGTTCCGGGGCTCGCGGGCCCGTCGCACGGGCGCGGGAGCACTGCAAGGATCGCCCCGCCGCGCCGCGCGCGGGCCGTGGACAACCGGCCGCCGGGAAGCCATCTTGGGGCCCGCCGCGCCGCCGTCCGCCACCCTCGCCCCGCGCACCGCCCTGGACCCCCAGCCGACCGCCGCCGCGCACCGCCTGCTCTTCTTCGCGCTGGCCCTGTTCTGCCTCACGCCGTGGGCCTCGCCCGCGCTGGCGCTGGGGCTGGGAGCGGTGCTGGCGCTGACGCTGGGCAACCCGTTCCCGGAGCGGACGGCGCGGACGTCGAAGAAGCTGCTGCAGGCGTGCGTGGTGGGGCTGGGCTTCGGGATGCCGCTGGCGGCGGTGTGGACGGCGGGGGCGACGGGGATCGGCTACACGGTGGCCGGGATCGCGACGGCGCTGGCGCTGGGGATGCTCATAGGCCGGTGGCTGCGGGTGGAGCGGAACACCTCCATGCTCATCACCGCGGGGACGAGCATCTGCGGGGGGAGCGCCATCGCGGCGGTGGGCCCGGTGATCGGCGCCGGCGCCGAGGCGATGAGCGTCTCCCTGGCGACGGTGTTCGTGCTGAACGCGGTGGCGCTCTACCTCTTCCCGCCGGTGGGGCACTGGCTGGGCCTCAGCCAGGAGCAGTTCGCGGTGTGGGCCGCGGTCGCGATCCACGACACCAGCTCGGTGGTGGGCGCCGCGGCGGCGTACGGCGAGGAGGCGCTGCGCAGCGCCACGGTGCTGAAGCTGGCGCGGGCGCTCTGGATCGTCCCGCTGACGCTGGGGGCCGCGCTCCTGGTCCGCCGCCCCGGCGACCGGTACGCCGCCGACGGGAGGCAGGCCGCCGCGAACGCGGGGATCCCCTGGTTCATCGGCCTCTTCCTGCTGGCCGCGCTCACGCGCACGGTGCTCCCCCCGTCGGCCGCGCCCGCCCTGGACGCGGTCGCGCGGGCGGCGCGCACCGGGCTGGTGCTGACGCTCTTCCTGATCGGCGCGGGCCTGTCGCGCGCCACGCTGCGCGCCGTGGGGGTGCGCCCGCTGGTGCAGGGGGTGCTCCTCTGGGCCGCCGTCGCGTCGCTCGCGCTCCTGGCCGTGCTGCGGCTCCCCCCGCCGGGATAGCGGGGCGGGTCAGCCCGGGAAGCGGAAGAGCTGGTTGGGCGAGCCGGGGGTGACCTCGGCGCGGTACCCGAGCGGCCGCAGCCACTCCGCCACCGCGGTGCCCGCGGTCTCCACGATCAGCGCGGGACGGTCGCGCTCCAGCAGCCGCCGCATCCCGCGGAGCGCGGGGAGCTCGTGCCCTTCCACGTCCACCTTGACCAGCCGGACCGGCTCCGGGAAGCCGAGCGAGTCCAGCGGGACGCAGTAGACCGCCGGCCCGTCCGGCGGCGCCTCGCCCGCGGGGACGACGGCGGCGTCGTAGTAGTCGAGCAGCCCCGTCTCGAAGCGGGGGACGGACATGCGCACGAGCCCGGCGCGGTCCGACGCGGCCACGTTGAGCAGGGTGACGTTCGCGTGCGGGAAGCGGCGGGCGTTGGCGGCGAGCAGCTCGAAGGTGGCTGGCACCGGCTCGAAGGCGAAGACGCGCCCCCGCGGCCCCGCCAGCTCGGAGAGGCGGCGCGTGTAGTGCCCGACGTTGGCGCCCACGTCCAGCGCCCAGCCGCCCGGCGGGACGAGCTCCCCCAGCCGCCGGTACTCGGGCTCGTCGCTGTCGAACCGGCCCGCCCGAATCCGGAGGGCGAAGTGGGCGCGCTTCAGCTCCTGCTGGACGGCCGGCGGCAGCCGCGCGGCCACTCGCTTCGCGAGGTCGATCATCCGGACCGCCATCCGGGCCCTCCACGGCATTGGGGATCGTGCCTCAATCCAGCCGCATCACCACGCCTTCCGCGCCGCGCAGCACCAGCGTCCGCTCCACGCCCTCGCCGTCGCGCCCCGGGGTGGTGGAGAGCGCCACCCTCCCCGAGGTCCCCCGCCCCATCTCCAGCGACCGGGTCTCCGCGCCCAGGTTGAGCGCCACCAGGAAGCGCCGCCCGCCCCCGGAGCGGCGGTACGCGAGCAGGTCGCCCTCGGCGTCCACGTGCTCCCAGGCGCCGGAGTGGAGCGCCGTCTCCGCGCGCCGCAGCGCGACGAGCCGCCGGTAGAGCGAGAGCAGGGAGGCGGGGTCGTCGCGCTGCGCGGCCACGTTCACCTCGCGGAAGTCGTCGGCCAGGGGGAGCCAGGGCGTGCCGGCGGTGAACCCCGCGCTCTCCGAGTCGTCCCACTGCATGGGCGTGCGCACCGGGTCGCGGCCGAGCCCCCGCCCGGGGAGGTTCTTCTCCCAGGGATCGCGCACGAGCTCGGGGGGGATCGGCACGTCGCGCATCCCGACCTCGTCGCCGTAGTAGAGGGTGGGCGTCCCGCGCAGCGTCAGCAGCAGCATGGCCGCGACCCGCGCCTGCTCCGGCCCCACCCGCGAGGCGACGCGCGGCCGGTCGTGGTTGCCGAGCACCCAGTTCGGCCACGCGCCGGGGGGAAGCAGCCCCTCGTAGCGGCGGACGGCCGCGCCGATCGTCCGCGCCTCCCAGGGGAGGCGGATGAGCTGGAAGTTGTACGGGAAGTGGCAGCCGCCGCCGGCCTCCCCGTAGTAGGGCATCAGCCGCTCCACGGTGTTGTAGATCTCGCCCAGCAGCACCCGCTCGCCGCCGTAGCCGTCCACGACCTCGCGCATGCGGGCGATCAGCTCGTGGGTCGCCGGGCCGTCGCAGGAGTGCTCGCGGAGCAGCGCGTCGTAGGGGTCGTCGGTCCCGGGGCGGTAGGCGGGATTGGGCGGGTTGTCGCGCAGCCGGCGGTCCTTGCCCAGGTTCTGCACGGCGTCCACGCGGAAGCCGTCCGCCCCGCGCTCCAGCCAGAAGCGGAGCACGTCCAGCATGGCCTCCACCACCTCCGGGTTGCTCCAGTCCAGGTCCGGCTGCTCGCGGAGGAAGGTGTGCAGGTAGTACTGCCCCGACGCCGCGTCCCGCTCCCAGGCGCTCCCCCCGAAGGCGCTGATCCAGTTGTTGGGCGGGCCGCCGTCCGGGGCCGGGTCGCGCCAGACGTACCAGCCTCGCTTCGGGGCGTCGCGCGAGGCGCGGGACTCCAGGAACCAGGGGTGCCGGTCGGAGGTGTGGTTGGGGACGAAGTCCAGGATCACCCGCAGCCCGCGCGCGTGCGCCTCCGCCACCAGCCGGTCGAAGTCCTCCAGCGTGCCGAAGAGCGGGTCCACGGCGCGGTGGTCGCTCACGTCGTAGCCGAAGTCCGCCATGGGCGAGGGGTAGAACGGCGAGATCCACACCGCGTCCACTCCCAGCCAGCGCAGGTAGTCCAGCCGCGAGGTGATCCCGCGCAGGTCGCCCACCCCGTCGCTGTCGGAGTCCTGGAAGGACCGCGGGTACACCTGGTAGATGATTCCCCGCCGCCACCAGGGCCCGCTCACCGGTCGCCCTCCCTCCTGTGCTCGTCCACCACCGGCGGGGCCTGGCCGCCGTGCAGGCGGATCAGCACGCCCTCGTCGGGACGCAGGCGCACGTCGCTCTCGACGCGCTCGCCCTCGCGGTCCAGGTGCGTGGAGACGGCCACGACGCCGGGGGGCGAGCCGGGGGGGCGGAGGAGGACCTGCGGCCGGGGACCCAGGTTGAGCGCCACCAGGAAGTCGCTCTCGCCGCGGCGGGCGCAGCGCTGGTAGGCCAGCACGTCGCCCTCGGCGGCCACGGGGAGGAAGCGGCCCACCTCCAGCGCGGGCTCGCCGCGGCGCAGGTCGATCAGCCGCCGGTACAGGCTGAGGGTGGAGCGGGGGGCGTCGCGCTCCAGCTCCACGTTGATGACGCGCCAGTCGTCGGCCAGGGGGAGCCAGGGCTCGCCCGTGGTGAAGCCCGCGTTGGGGCCGGTGTCCCACTGCATGGGCGTGCGCTCCGGGTCGCGCCCCAGCCCCTTTCCGGGAACGTTCTTCTCGAACGGGTCCTGCACGCGGTGCGGGGGGATCTCCACGTCGTGCATCCCGATCTCGTCGCCGTAGTAGAGGGTGGGCGTGCCGCGCAGCGTCAGCAGCAGCATGGCGGCCACGCGCGCCTGCTCCGGCCCCACCCGCGAGGCGATGCGGTGCTGGTCGTGGTTCCCCAGCACCCAGTTGGGCCACCCTCCCTCGGGGAGCGCGGCCTCGTACTCGTCGATGAGGCCGGCCAGGTGCCGGGCGTCCCAGCGCGCCAGGATCAGCTGGAAGTTGAAGGGGAGGTGCACCCCGGTGAGGTCCGGGCCGTAGTAGTGCATCAGCCGCTCCACCGGGAGGTAGATCTCGCCGATCAGCACCCTCTCGTCGTACTCGTCGAAGAGGCGCCGCATGCGCCCGATGACGTCGTGCACCTCCGGCTGGTCGGTGGAGTGCACCTTGTGGAGCGCGTCGTACGGCCGCTGGTCGGGCGTCCAGTCGGGGTTGGGCGGGTTGTCGCGGAGCTCCGGGTCCTTGATCAGGTGCCAGATCACGTCCACCCGGAAGCCGTCCACGCCGCGCTCCAGCCAGAAGCGGAGCACGTCCAGCATGGCCGCCTCCACCTCCGGGTTGCGCCAGTTGAGGTCGGGCTGCTCGCGGAGGAAGGCGTGGTAGTAGTACTGCCCCGTCGCCTCGTCGAGGGTCCACGCCGGCCCACCGAAGTTGGAGAGCCAGTTGTTCGGGGGCCCGCCGTCCGGGGCCGGGTCGCGCCAGATGTACCAGTCGCGCTTCGGGCTGTCGCGCGAGGCGCGGGACTCCAGGAACCAGGGGTGCCGGTCGGAGGTGTGGTTGGGGACGAAGTCCAGGATCACCTTCAGCCCGCGCGCGTGCGCCTCCGCCACCAGCCGGTCGAAGTCCTCCAGCGTGCCGAACATGGGGTGAATCCCGCAGTAGTCCGACACGTCGTAGCCGAAGTCGGCCATGGGCGAGGGGTAGACGGGCGAGATCCACACCGCGTCCACCCCCAGCCAGCGCAGGTAGTCCAGCCGCGCGGTGATCCCGCGCAGGTCGCCCACCCCGTCGCCGTCGGAGTCCTGGAAGGAGCGCGGGTACACCTGGTACACGATCCCCCGCTGCCACCACAGGTAGTGCTGCTTCATCCGTCCCCTCCCGCTCGGTTCGTCGCCCGCCCGGCTTCGCCGCGCTCCGGGCGCGCCGCCCGGCTCCGCGTCCCGCCCAGCCGGAACCAGCGGTAGCCGTACGGCTCCAGCTCCAGCGTGTGGTCCGTCCCCCGCAGCCGCCGGTGCTCCTCGCCCCCCAGCAGGTCCACCAGCGTCTCCGCGCCCCCGCCCAGCTCCAGCGTCACCCGGGCGGGGCGGCCGCCCAGGTTGTGCACCGCCACCAGCGCGTCGCGGCCCCGGTCGCAGCGGTGCGCGAACACGGCGGGGTCCGCGGTCTCGAGCACGCGGAAGTCGCCCCACCCCCACTCCGGGCAGCCGTTGCGGGTGCGCACCAGGCGCTCCATCCAGTTGAGGAGCGAGCCGGGATCGCGCTCCTGCGCGGCCACGTTCACCATCCGGTAGCCGAACCGCCCCTCCTGGACCACCGGCGACGCCAGCCGCTCCGCGTCCGCGGTGGAGAAGCCGGCGTTGCGGTCCTCGGACCACTGCATGGCGGTGCGGACCGCCTCCCGCTCCGGGAGGGCGAGGTCCTCGCCCATCCCGATCTCGTCTCCGTACACCAGCAGCGGCGTGCCGGGGAGGGAGAAGAGGAGCGAGAACGCCAGCTCGATCCGCTTCCGGTCCCCCTTCAGCATCGGTGCCAGGCGGCGGCGGATCCCCCGGCCGTAGATGCGCATGTCCTCGTCCGGGGCGAAGGCCCGGTAGACCTCCTCGCGCTCGGGAAGGGTGAGGCGCTCCAGGTCCACCTCGTCCAGGTTGCGCAGGAAGTTTGCCCACTGCCCCTCCCCGTGCCCGTGGGGGACCAGGTGCAGGGCGCGCACCAGCGGCTCGGCCTCCTTCCGCGCCAGCGCCAGCCAGGTGTAGTTGTTGAGGAGGAAGTTCATCAGCAGGTTCAGCTCGTCGCCCCGGCCGAAGAACTCCCCCAGCCTGCCCGCCTCCACGTCCGCCTCGCCCATCAGCACCACGTCGCCGCGCCGGCGCGCGGCGAAGGCGCGGTACTCCCGCAGCACGTCGTGCGGGTCGCCGTCGAACCGCATGCTCCCCTTGGCCTCGACCATGTGCGAGGCGGCGTCCACCCGGAAGGCGGCGACGCCCAGCTGCAGCCAGAAGCCCATGATGCGCTCCACCTCCTCGCGCACGGCCGGGTTGGCGTGGTTCAGCGCGGGCTGGAAGCGGTAGAAGCTGTGGAAGTAGTAGGCGCCCGCCTCGTCGTCCCACGTCCACACGCTGTCCTCCACCCCGGGGAAGATGGGTCGGTGGCGCGGCTCGGCAGGGGGCTCGTCGGTCCAGACGTAGTAGTCGCGGTAGGGCGAGCTGGGGTCGCTGCGGGCCGCGCGGAACCAGGGGTGCTCGTCGGAGGTGTGGTCCACCACCAGGTCGATCATCACCCGCATCCCGCGGCTCCCGGCCTCGCGCAGGAGCTCCACGAAGTCGCCCAGGTCGCCGAAGCGCGGGTCCACGCCGTAGTAGTCCGTGACGTCGTAGCCGTTGTCGCGGTTGGGGGATGGGAAGAAGGGGAGGAGCCAGAGGCAGCTCACCCCCAGCCCCTGGAGGTAGTCGAGCCGGCGGGTGAGCCCGCGGAAGTCGCCGATCCCGTCCCCGTCGGAGTCGAGGAAGGTGCCCACGTCCACCCCGTAGACCACGGCGTTGCGGTACCAGAAGTCGCTCATCGCCACGGTGCCGCCCCCCTGCGTGCCGGTCCGGTCCGCCGTCCGCTCACCCCGCCCTGTTCAGCTCCGGGAGCACGCGCTCCCCGAATACCTCGATGAAGCGCTCCTGGCTGCCGCGGGGGATGGAGTGGAGGTTGATCTCCTCGAACCCCATCTCCACGTCGCCCAGGAGCCACTCCAGGTGCTGCTCGGGGTCGGCGGAGACGCGCACCCTGCCGCGGATGTCCTCCTTCCGCACGTACTCCCCCGCAGCGGCGAACTCCTCGGGCATGCGCAGCGTCGCCAGCACGTGGCTGGGGAACTGCACCGACCGCCACTGCTCCCACGCCTCGCGCAGCGCCGTCTCCTCGTCGTCCGCGAATGCGAGCTGCGCCTGGAGGTACACGGGCTTCCCCTCCCCGCCGCCCTGCCGGAAGGCGTCCAGCATCTCCCGCATCCCCTCGCGCTCGCGGACGGTGGTGATCATGCCGTCGGCCCAGCCGCCCAGCCACTCCGCCGTCTCGGGGGTGAGGGCGGCGCCCACGATCTTCGGGGGCTCGGGGGGGAGGGTGTAGAGCTTCGCCTCCTCGGTGGGGATCAGGTCGTGCCGGGTGACCGTCTCCCCGTCCCACAGGGCGCGGATGATCTCGCATGCCTCCTTCAGCCGCGCGTTGCGGGTGGGCTTGTCCGGCCAGTGCCGTCCCACGACGTGCTCGTTGAGCGCCTCGCCGCTCCCCGGGGCGATCCAGAAGCGCCCCGGGTACATCTGCGCCAGCGTGGCCGCCGCCTGCGCGATGATCGCAGGGTGGTAGCGCCACCCGCCGGGCACCGTAACCACGCCGAAGGAGAGCGAGGTCGCCTGGAGCGCGGCCCCCAGCCACGACCAGGCGAAGCCGCTCTCCCCCTGCTCCGGGCTCCAGGGGTAGAAGTGGTCGGAGCACATGGCGCTCCCGAACCCCGCCTGCTCCGCGAGCCGAACCAGCCGCAGCAGGTCGCGGGGGGAGTACTGCTCGTGCGAGCAGTGGTAGCCGATGCGAGTCACGTCTCCCCCTCAGCGGGTGCTGGTCTTGCCGGTGATCGCCAGCACCTCGCCGGAGACGTAGCGCGCGTCGGCGGAGGCCAGGTACACGTAGCCGGGGGCGAGCTCCGCCGGCTGGGCCGGCCGCTTCCAGAAGGTGTCGGTGCCGAACTCCCTGACCTTCTCCTCGGGGAAGGTGCTCGGGATGAGCGGGGTCCACACCGGCCCGGGGGCGACCACGTTGACGCGGATCCCCCGGTCCTTGAGGCTCTCGGCCAGCGACATGCTGAAGACGTGGATGGCGCCCTTGGTGGCGGAGTAGTCCAGGAGCTGCGGGTTCCCCTGCAGCGCCACCACGGAGCCGGTGTTGAGGATGACGGACCCCTCCTTCAGGTGCGGGAGCGCGGCGCGCGCCATGTACATGTACCCGAAGATGTTGGTGCGGAAGGTCCGCTCCATCTGCTCGTCGGTGACGTCCTCCAGCCCGTCCTGCGACATCTGGTACGCCGCGTTGTTGACCAGCACGTCCAGCCCGCCGAGCTCCTCCACCACCCGCGCCACGAACTCCTCGCACTGGCGGGACTCCCGCACGTCGAACTGGTGGACGAGACAGCGGCGGCCTGCCTTCTCCACCCAGCGGCGGGTCTCCTGGGCGTCCTCGTCCTCCACGTCGGCCAGGTAGCCGATGGCCACGTCGGCGCCCTCGCGCGCGAAGGCGATGGCCACCGCCCGCCCGATGCCGCTGTCCCCGCCCGTCACGATGGCGACCAGCCCGTCCAGCTTCCCGCACCCCTCGTAGCTCTCCTCGCCGTGGTCCGGCCGGAGGTTCATCTGCTGCTCCGATGCCGGGGGCGCCTGGTCGGCGGGGTTCTCCGGGGGCTCGGGGCCCTTCAGGGGGTTGCGGTCCAGCATGGGCGCCTCTCCTCGTGCGTGGGTGGTGCGGGTTCGGGGGTGGGCGGCCCTGCACAAGGTGTACCGGGTGCGGAGGGCGCCCCTTCGGCCGGCGGCGAGGAGTGGCACACCTTTTCCGGCATTCCATGCGCCGCGGCACCCCGCCGCTCGTTCCCCCCTCGACAGGAGGAGCCATGAGCCGCACCCTCGCACGGACCGGACGCTGGACCCTCGCCGCCGGGATCGCCGGCGCACTCGCCTTCGGGAGCACGCAGGCGCTCGCCGCCCCGGCCGCGGGCGTCACGGACGCCGTCGGCACGTGCAGCGACAGGACGTGCCGGACGATCTGCCAGACCATCGGCTTCGGCACCGGCTGGTGCATGAACGGAGATTGCTTCTGCTACATCGACTGAGGGCCGCCTCACCCCACCCCGCCCGCGGCCTTCCTCCGCTCCGGCCGCCACTCCGTGGCCCGGACGGCCCGGACGATCAGCGGTCCCGCGTCCTCCAGGAGGAACACCTCCTCCTCGGTGAACTCGATGGGCTCGAAGTCGAAGTGGCAGATGGTTCCGAACAGGGTCCCGTCCTCGTCGAGGAGCGGGATCCCGCAGTAGGACTGGACCGTCTGCTGCTTGGGATGCCCCTCCACCCGGCCGTCGCGGGTCGAGTCCGCGGTGAGGAAGGTGCGCGCGGTCTGCCGCACGTAGATGCAGTAGGATTCCAGCACCGGCTGGTCGGGGCAGCGCTCCACCGAGGGGTCCTCGCTGTCCACCATGTGGAGGTTGCGGAGGGTGCCGCCCTCGAAGCGGAACACGGCCGTGAAGCGGTGCGGGCCGAGCCCGTTGAGGAAGCGGAGGGCGGGCCGTACGCCCCGCGCGTCCAGGATCTCGCGGAAGCGGCGGAGCGCTTCCCGGCGCGGCATTGTTTCCATAAGATGCTACACAGCAACTGTTTGTGCCTGGGGAAGGGCGCTGTCGCGGAGGCAAGTTCCGCGCCCGCGCCGCCCCGGGACGAGCATCCCCGCGGGTAGATGCCGCCGCCATTCCCGACCCCCTCGCCTCCCGCGTCCGCCCGTCCACTTCCTCCCGGCGCCGGCCCCCTTCCGACACGAGTTCCCGGTTTCCCGCTGCACTCCCGGCCGTAGCGTGGTGTCCACGATCCGCCACGCCCACCCCGGCCGGGAGGGGAGCCATGTCCAGGTCGTCCCGCGCGCCCCGCCGGAGGGGGCGCCCCGCTCCGCCTCCCCCGGCCGTGCTCTTCGCGCCGGGCGAGACGCTGCCCGCGTCCGAGGTCCTGCACGAGCACCGCTCGCCGGCGGGCGTCGCGCTGTGGCTCGCGGCACGCGACGCCGCGCTCTGGGCCGGCGCCGCGCCCGGCGACCGGACCCGCCTCTTCGCCCCGGGAGCGCTCCCCCGCCGGCTGGCGCTGCTGGAGCGGACTGCGCTCCCGGACGCGGGGGTCGAGGCGCTGCTCGCCGGCCTCGCGGCGCTGCTGCTGCGCGGCGAGGGCGCGGCGGACGCGGGCGAGGCGGGTGCGGCGTGCCTGGGCGT
>DATABU010000365.1:0-3114 GCA_036259415.1 Longimicrobiaceae bacterium | reverse complement strand
CCGCGGTGACGAGGAGCACGAACACTCCCAGCCCCACGTACAGCAGGCCGATTCCCCGCCCCGGGCCGGTGCCCAGGTAGGGGCCGAGCACCTCCCCCAGCGCGCCGCCGGGGGCCATGAGCGGCTCCAGGAGGAAGTCGGTGGCGGGGCCCGCGACGAGCAGCGCCACGGGCATGGACGACTCGGCCACCATTGTGATGATGGAGAAGACGCGGCCGTGCAGCTCCAGCGGCGTCCGCACCTGCCAGAAGGCGTTGAACGAGGCGGTCATGATGGGGCCGCCCATCATGATCCCGAAGGCCCCCGCGGCCACCACCCACGGGCTGGAGCGCCAGCCGGCGACGATCATGCTGATCCCCAGCAGCACCCCGGCGAGCATGATCCCGTGGAAGCGCCGCTTGGGCCCGCCCCAGGTGCTCATCAGCAGGCCGCCGGCCAGGGCGCCGGTCGCCGCGATCGACATCACCGTGCCCAGCACCACCACGTCGGCGGTGCGCAGCACCAGCGGGGTGAGGAGCACCATCCCGATGGTGGGGGCCGCGCCGATGGCCGAGAAGTACAGCAGGAGGCCGAAGATCCCCGGCCGGTCGCGCACGTAGCGCCACCCCTCGCCGATGTCGACGAGGATGGAGCGGCGCGGACGCGGGGGGCCGGCGCGGTGCGGCTGCGGGATGCGGATCGCCAGGAAGACGACCAGCACCGCCAGGAAGCTCGCGACGTCGATCAGCAGCACCCCCGCGGCGTGGATGCGGGCCAGCAGGATCCCCGCGATGGCCGGGGCGACGATGCGGATCCCCGCGCCACCGAACTGCATCAGCCCGGCGGCGCGGGCGAAGTGCTCGGGCGGGATCAGGGAGGTGTTGACCGCCATCCCCGCGGGACGCACCGAGGCGCCCACCACCGAGCCCACCAGGGCGGTCACGTAGAGGTGCCAGACCTCCAGCCGGCCGGCGAGCATCAGCAGGGCGGTCGCGCCGGTGACCACCATGGCCGCCACCGTGGCCCAGATCATCATCCAGCGGCGGTCCCAGCGGTCGGCTAGGGCGCCGGCGAAGGGCGCCACCACCAGCGCGGGGACGAGCCCGGCCACGGCGATCAGCGAGTAGAGCGTCGCGGAGCCGGTCTGCTGGAAGGCCCACACGCCGATCACGAAGCCGGCCAGCGCGCTCCCCAGGGCGGAGACGGTGCTCCCCAGCCAGACGAGGAGGAAGGTGCGGAAGCCCTGGTGCGGCGCCGGTGCGCCCGCGGGGGGTGCGGTCATGGGACGGTCTCCTCGGGGCGGGTCAGCGTGCGGCGGCGGCGCCGGGGACGGGATCCGCCGCCGCGGCCCACCCCTCCTGCGGGGCGGGCGCGGGGGGGAGGAAGCCCACGCCGACGAAGTACTCGAAGTAGCGGTGCAGCAGGCGGTCGTCCGCGGGGGGGCAGGCGACGCCCGTCCCCTCCAGCCCGCGCAGCGTGTGCGCGCAGTCGAAGCGGCTCTCGGGCATCTCCGCGGGCGGCTCGTCCTCCTCGCCGGGGCGCGGCGGGGGGAGCGGCGGGAAGCGGGCGACGAAGGCGCGGAGCGGGTGCTCCTCGTCCGCCTCCACGTCGGCCATCATCCGCTCGTGCCAGCGGCGGAGTGGGAGCTGCTCCAGCCCGTAGCCGAAGCGCCGGGCCGACGCCCAGACGTCGCTCCAGCGGACTCCCTCGGGGTGGACCAGGTTGAAGGTCCGCCCCGCGGACCCGGGCCGGAGCGAGAGCGCCACGATGGCGGCGCTCACGTAGTCCACGGGGGCCACGTCGCTCAGGCCGTCCATGGCGGGGACGCTCTCCATCTCCACGCAGGCCCGGGTGAAGCGCCAGATGAAGTCGTGCGTGGCGCAGATCCCGGTGCGCGAGTCGCCGGTGACGATCCCGGGGCGGTAGATGGAGACGGGGAGCCCGCGGGCGGCGGCGAGCCGTACGACGTGCTCGGCGACCCACTTGCTCCGGGCGTAGCCGGGAAGCGGGCGCCACTCGTCCACCGGGTCGTCCTCCAGGTGCGCCTCGGGGACGGGCCGGCCCGGCGCGGGCGGCGCGTACACCGCGATGCTGGAGAGGAAGTGCACGGGCTTGGTGGGCCCGGTGCAGGCCAGGCGCAGCACCTCCTGCGTGCCGCCCACGTTGGCGGCGCGCAGCGCGGCGTAGGGGAAGGTGTGGTTGACCTGCGCGCCGTTGTGGTAGACGGCGTCCAGCCGCTCCGCCAGCGCGGCGAACTCCTCCGGGGCCAGCCCCAGGAGCGGCTGCGCCAGGTCGCCGGGGACGGCGGCGATGCGCGCGCGGTACGCCTCGCTCCACAGCCCGTACGAGTCCAGCTTGCGGCGGATGCGCTCCACGCCGGACACCGGGCCGGCGGCGCGGACGAGGCAGTGCACCCGCGCGGCGGTGCGCTGGAGGAGCTGGTGCAGCAGGTAGGCGCCCAGGAAGCCCGTGGCGCCGGTCAGCAGCACCTCGCGCGGCTCGCCCGCGCGCACCGGGCCGCCGGGGACGATCTCCGGGTCCAGGGTCACCTCGTCCCACAGGTCGGGCTCCGCCGCGGGGACGGGCGCGGCGCCGTCGGCCCGCTCCCCGCCCAGCAGCTCGGCCAGCTCGGCCACCGTGGGCGCCTCGTAGAGGGCGTTCAGCGGGACGTCCATCCCCAGGCGGTCGCGCAGGCGGAAGACCAGCTTCGGCGCCATGAGCGAGGTGCCGCCCAGGTCGTAGAAGCCGTCGTGCACCCCCACCTCGCGCACGCCGAAGACCTCGCGCCAGGCCGAGGCGATCCGCTCCTCCAGCTCCGTGCGCGGCGCCACGTACTCCACCTGGAGCTGCGGGCGGTCGTTGGTCTCCTCCGCCGGCTCCGGCGCGGCGGCCGGGACAGGGGCGGCGGGACGCGCCGCGCCCGCCCGCTTCGGCGCGCCGCCCAGCCAGAAGAACTTCTGCTCGAAGGGGTAGGTGGGGAGCTCCACGCGGCGGCGGCCCCACCCCCGGTGGTAGCCGGCCCAGTCCACCCGCGCCCCGGCCGCCCAGAGGAAGGCCAGCGCGGGTGGACTGGGCCGGCTACCACCGGGGGTGGGGCCGCCGCCGCGTGGAGCTCCCCACCTACCCCTTCGAGCA
>DATABU010000364.1:0-4203 GCA_036259415.1 Longimicrobiaceae bacterium | reverse complement strand
GACCAGCCTTGTCGCGCATCATCGCCATCGCAAACCAGAAGGGCGGCGTCGGGAAGACGACGACCGCGATCAACCTGGGTGCGTGCCTCGCCGTCGCCGAGAAGAAGACGCTCGTGATCGACACCGATCCCCAGGGGAACGCGACCAGCGGGCTGGGGATCGTCAAGGACGAGGTGGAGCGGTCCATCTACGACGTGCTGGTGGAGGGGACGCCGCTGGAAGAGGTGATCGTCCCCGAGGTCCACTTCCCCTACCTGGACGTGGTGCCGGCGACGCAGGATCTGGTGGGGGTGGAGGTGGAGCTGGTGCATCGCGCCGCGCGGGAGGGGATCCTGCGCGAGGCGCTGGAGCCGGTCCGTGACCGCTACGAGTACATCCTCATCGACTGCCCTCCCTCGCTCGGGCTCCTGACGCTGAACACCCTTACCGCCGCGGACGCGGTGCTCATCCCCATCCAGTGCGAGTTCTACGCGCTGGAGGGGCTGTCGCAGCTGCTGAACACCATCCGCATCGTACAGAAGGGGCTCAACCCCCGGCTCCAGATCGAGGGAGTGCTGCTCACCATGTTCGACGGGCGCCTGAACCTGTCGCGCCAGGTGGCGGACGAGGCCAAGGAGTACTTCGGGCCCAAGGTGTACCGCACCATGGTCCCCCGCAACGTGCGCATCGCCGAGGCGCCCAGCTTCGGCAAGCCCATCGTGCTCTACGACATCCTCTCGGTGGGGGCCAAGAGCTTCCTGGCGCTCGCCAAGGAGGTGATCGGCCGCACCCCCCGCGGGAGCGCGCGCGGCGCCGAGCCCACGCTGCTGGCCGCGGCGGGGGGAGAGTAGCCCGTGTCAGGAGCCAAGAAGCAGCCGCGTCTGGGGAAGGGTCTGGGCGCCCTCCTGGGGGAGTACCTCCCGCCGGAGGGGAGCGCGTCGCCGCAGGAGGGGATCCGCACCGTGCCGGTGGCGCGCGTCGCCCCCAACCCGTTCCAGCCGAGGCGGGAGTTCGCGCCGGAGCAGCTGGCGGAGCTGGAGGCGTCAATCCGCGAGAACGGCCTCCTGCAGCCGCTGGTGGTGCGCCCCCGCGCGGACGCCACCCCCGACGGGGCCGACTGGGAGCTGATCGCGGGTGAGCGGCGCTGGCGCGCGGTGCGCCGCCTGGAGTGGACCGAGGTGCCGGTGGTCGTCAAGGAGATCGACGACCGGGCCATGCTGGTGCTGGCCATCGTGGAGAACATCCAGCGGGCGGAGCTGTCCCCGCTGGACGAGGCGGCCGGCTATCAGAAGCTGATCGAGGACTTCGGCTTCACCCAGCAGGAGGTGGCGGAGAGCGTGGGCAAGGACCGCTCGACCGTCGCCAACCTGCTCCGCCTGCTCCAGCTCCCCGCCTCCGTGCAGGGGCTGGTCAGCCGCGGCGAGCTCTCCATGGGGCACGCGCGTGCCATCCTGGGGCTGGGGGAGGAGCGGCAGATGGCCGACCTCGCCCGGGAGGCCGCGGAGCAGGGGCTCTCGGTGCGTGCCGTGGAGGAGCGGGTGCGCAGCCAGCGCGGCTCCCCCGCCCCGGCCGCCGCCCAGCGCGAGCGCCCGGCGGACCCGCACGTGCGCCACCTGGAGGAGGAGCTGCAGCGCGCGCTGGGCACCGCGGTGCGGATCCGCGTCGTCGGCGCCCGCAGCGGCCGCATCGAGATCCCCTTCTACAACGCGGACGACTTCGACCGCGTCCTGGAGCTGCTCCTCGGCGCGGAGGCGGCGCGGAGCTGATGCCGTCCGCGCAGCGCCCCGGCCGGGGGAGCGAGTCCCGCGACGACCGCCGCATGACCTTCATCGTGGTCCCCCACGGCGGCGGCGGCCTGAACACCCGGTCCTTCGAGATCTCCTACCGACGCCTGCGGGTGGCCGCGCTGCTGGTCGCGCTGGCGGCGACCGTCTGGGTCGTGTCCATGGCCTCCTGGGTGCTGGTGGCCGCGCAGGCGGCGCGGGTGCCCGGGCTCCGGCGCGAGATCGCGGAGCTGCACGAGGACCGCGTGCGCGTGCAGCGGCTGGCCGCGATGCTGGAGCGCATGGAGCGGCAGAACGAGCAGGTGCGGGCCATGCTCGGCGCCGAGGCGCTGGAGGCGGCGCGCCGCGCGCGCGCCACCGAGGACAGCGCCGCCGGGGCCGCCGCGCTGGAGGCCGGCGAGGCGACGGTCCCCTCCTCCTGGCCGCTGGGCCGCCGCGGCTTCGTCACCCGGGAACACCTGGCGCGGGTGCCGGGGCAGCACCCCGGGATCGACGTCGCGGTGCCGGAGGGGACGCACGTGCGCGCCTCGGGCGCCGGCGTGGTGGCGGAGGTGGGGGAGGACAGCGTGTACGGCCGCTACGTGCGGGTCCGACACCGCGACGGGTACGAGACCATGTACGGTCACGCCTCGCAGGTGCTGGTGGAGCGCGGGGCCCGGGTGGCGCAGGACCAGACCATCGCGCTGAGCGGGAACACGGGACTCTCCACCGCGCCCCACCTGCACTTCGAGGTGCGCAGGAACGGCGAGCCGGTGGACCCGCGCACGCTCGTGAAGGCTCCCAGGTGAACCGATCATGTTCGGAAAGAAATCTACCGAGAGGGGTGCCGTGGCACGCGAACGGGTGAGCGCCGCGCTGGGCGTGGCGGCGGCGGACGGGGCGATCTCCATCATCGGCGCCGGGATGCGCATCGTGGGCGACCTGGTCACCGACGGGACGGTCCGGGTGGAGGGCCGCGTGGAGGGGACGATCCGGGCCGGGAAGGCGGTGGTGCTCGGCAAGGGCGGCGAGGTGCTGGGCGACATCTTCACCCAGGACGCGGTGATCGGCGGCCGGGTGGAGGGGCGGGTGGTGGCGGAGAGCCGCCTGGAGCTCCAGAGCACCTCGGAGATCAGCGGGGAGATCCGCGCCCGCACGGCGCACCTCCAGCTGGACGAGGGCGCCCGCTTCAACGGCCAGGTCCAGATGGTGGAGGAGGACGGGCTCCGGGCGCTCCCGGCCGCCGGGGCGGGCGAGTAATCCACCGGAGCCCGTCGACTTCTCCACAGGACGGAAAACCGGCGCAAGCGCTTGAGGCGCAGGTGTTTGCGGGTTTTCCACAGGGTCGTCCACAGATTATCCACGCCAGTTATCCACGTGCGTGGAATCCCGCCGGAAGGGGTCGCCGACGATGCGCTTGGAAGAGCTCTGCGCCTACCTGGACGGCTACCTCCGCATCGGCGAGGTGCCCGACTACGCGGGGGCGCTGAACGGGCTGCAGGTGGCGAACGGGGGCGAGGTGACCCGCCTCGCGGTGGCGGTGGACGCGGCGCAGGCCACGGTGGAGGGCGCCGTCCGCGCCGGCGCCGACCTGCTGCTGGTGCACCACGGCCTCTTCTGGGACGGCAACCGGCCGGTCACCGGCCGGCGGTACCGCCGCCTGAAGGCGCTGCTGGACGCCGGGGTCGCCGTCTACGGCGCTCACCTCCCCCTGGACGTGCACCCGGAGGTGGGGAACAACGCGGTGCTGGCCCGGGAGTTGGGGATCGCGCCGCGCGGCACCTTCGGCGACTACAAGGGGCACCCGCTGGGCGTCTGGGGCGAGCTGGAGGCGCCGCTCTCGCGCGAGGCGCTCTGCGCGCGGCTGGACGAGCTGCTGGGCGGGCGGGTGAAGATGGTGGCGGGCGGCCCGGAGCGGGTGCGCCGGGTGGGGGTCGTCACCGGGGGCGCGGGGAGCATGGTGCCCGCGGCCGTGGCGGCGGGGCTGGACGCCTTCGTCACCGGCGAGGGGGCGCACCACAACTTCTTCGACGCGGAGGAGGGGGGGATCAACCTCTACCTGGGCGGGCACTACGCCACCGAGACCTGGGGCGTGCGCGCCCTGGCGCGGCACCTGGAGGAGCGGTTCGGCCTGCCCTGGACGTTCCTGGACCACCCGACGGGGCTGTGACGTCCAATTTGGACTGCGGGTTTGGGCGTGCCCCCGGCTGCGCCGGGGTCGGGCTGCGGCTCCGTAAGCGGGCACACTACGCCCGCTAACGGAGGCGAGCCCCGGAAACTGCCCCGGGTCTCGCCGCTTCGCGCTCGCATCCCTCACGCGGGCGCCCAGCCCGGGGCGGGTCAGCGGCCGGTGGAGATGGGGACGTTGAAGCCGGCCACCAGGCGGAAGGGGACGTAGTCGTCCACACCCGTCCAGCGCGCCTCCACGAAGGGGCGCAGGCTGGTGCCGCGGACGCGGCCG
>DATABU010000363.1:0-7059 GCA_036259415.1 Longimicrobiaceae bacterium | reverse complement strand
CCCCGCGGACCTCGTCCGCGGGGGCCGCAACCGCACCGGCCAGGAGAGGAGCCGGGGCCCTACAGCGCGCCCTCCTCCCACGGCCCCCAGATCGCGTACGTGGCGCCGAACCCCGTCCCCTCCCGCGACGTCGAGCCCTGGATGTTGAAGAAGAGCACCTCGCCGTCCGGGCTGAAGCAGGCGCCGCAGAACTCCGCCATGTCGCCGTTGGTCTGCACGAAGTCGAAGACCTCGCCGCGGCGGGTGAGGCCGCGGATGAACTGCACCCCGGCGCCGTCCTCGCACACCACCAGGCCGCCGCGCGGGCTCACGCAGATGTTGTCCGGGCTGTCCATCACCTCCGGCGAGGGCGACTCGAACACCAGGATGAGCTGCCCGCCCGAGCCGGCGAGCTGCGCCTGCGCGCTCCCCAGCGGGCGGTACTGCCACACCTGGCCGGCCCCAGCGTCGCCGCCGCTGGTGGCGTTGAAGAAGATGCTCCCGTCCCCGTACCAGCACCCTTCCAGCCGCTGGAAGACCGCCGCCCCCCTGTTCCACCCCTGCTGGAACACCGCCGAGGGGTTGGTCTCCGCCGCGGCCGGGTCCGCGTCGTCGACGTCCACCCACTCCACCGGGAGGATCACCCCCGGGCGCTGGCCGGTGATGGTGTTGTACTGCGCCTTCCCCTTGACCGCCAGCACCTGCAGCCGGCCGCCCGCCGCCAGGTTGCCCGGCACGGTGGGGATGAAGCGGTAGAAGCCCGACCCGGCGCGCCCGCTGGCGGGGTCGAACGCCATGTCCTCGGTCTCGTAGACGAACCCCGTGACCGGGTCGATGGCGACCGCTTCGTGCACGAAGCGGCCCATCGCCTTCAGCGGCAGCGGGTCCACCGGCCCCGTCGCCGAGGCGGGGACCTCGAAGACGTAGCCGTGGTCGCGGAGGCGGCCCTGCGCCTCGCCCTCGGTGGTCTCCTCGCAGGAGAGCCAGCTCCCCCACGGCGTCGGCCCGCCCGCGCAGTTCACGTGCGTGCCGCTCAGCGAGACGTACTCCGCCAGCAGCTCCACCCGCCGCTCCGCCCCGGAGCCGGAGACGCGCACCTCCAGCGAGGAGGTCCCGCCGCCCGCCTTCGCGTCGTACGCGTTGGGGCCGATGGCGAGCGCGCCGGCCGCGGAGTCGCGGATCTCGTGGTTGCGGATGAGCCGGACGTTGCCGTTGGGGAGGGGGAAGGCGGCCATCCCGTCGAGCGCCTGCGGCACCGTGAACGACGGGTCCGCCTGCGACGCCCGGGTGACCTGGCTCAGGCGGGCCACCGTGAAGCCCTCGGGGACCAGCAGCTCCGGGCACCGGGCGCTCACCGCCAGCGGCCCGTAGCCGCCGAAGCCCTTCGCGGCCCGCTGCACGGCCGCCGCGCCCACGGCGGTCGTCGCGTCGTTGCAGGCCGCGAGTCCGGCGAGGGAGGGGGCGAACACGGCGCCGCCGCCGTAGACGGCGACGTTGCGGAGGAAGTCGCGGCGGGTGACCTGGGACATCGCGTGGCTCCTGGCTCCGGGGATCGTGCGTCCGGCGCCGCTCCGGGTGCGGCGCCGTCGGGTTCCCAAAGCAAGCCGGCGCCCGTCACGCCCGCGCCGGGCGCGGCGTCACGCGGCGGTCACCACCCCGCCACGCGTTCCGTACCACCGGCCTTGCCGCGCCGCCCGCCGCTTCCCATCCTACGCTACCGTCGCAGCGTCCCTCACCCGCCGGAGAGCCCCATGACCACCCGGATCCCCGTGCGCCGCGCAGCGTGGGTGCTCCTGCTCGCCGCCTGCGCCTCCCCGCCCGCCCCGGCGGACACGCCGGCCCCCGCCGCGGCTGCGGGGAGCGGGGCGACGCTGGAAGCCGCCGCGGCCACCATCACCGCGGCCGACATGCGGCGCCGCATCGCCTTCCTGGCGAGCGACGAGATGCGCGGCCGCGACACGCCCAGCCCCGAGCTGGAGCGCGCCGCCGAATGGCTGGCCGACGAGCTCCGGCGCATGGGGCTCCAGCCCGCCGGCGACCCGGGGAGCTACCTGCAGCGCTACCCGCTGCGGAAGATGATCCCCGACTCCGCCCGCGCGGGACTGTCCGCGGTGGGTGCGGCGGGCGGGCCCACGCCCGTGTACGGGCGGGACCTGTTCGTGGTCCCCTCGGGCCGGGACTCCGCCTCCGGACCCGCCGTGTTCCTGGGGCCCGCGTCGCGCCTCGCCGACGACACGCCGGACGCGCTGGAGGGGCGCATCGCGGTGGTGACGCTGGGGCCCTCCATCGGGCTGGAGATCCTGCAGGCCCCGGCCGACGCGGCGCGCGCGGGCGCCGCCGGGCTCGTGTTCGTGCTGGACCCCGCGCTCCCCGCCGAGGTGGTCGGCGGCATGAGCCGGCAGATCGGCGGCTCCTCCTTCGAGGTGCCCATCCACACGGTGGGCCTCCGCGCGGAGGCCATGGGACGGATCCTGCGCGCGGCGGGCGTGGACCCCGCCGTGCTCGCGGACGGCGCCCGCGCCCCCGCGCCGCTCGGCGCCCGGCTGCGGCTGAGCACGCCGGTCCGCCGGGTGGAGCACCCCGCGCCCAACGTGGTCGCCGTCCTCCCCGGGAGCGACCCCGCGCTCCGCGACGAGTACGTGGTGCTCAGCGCCCACTTCGACCACGTGGGCGTGGGGGCGCCGAACGCCGCCGGCGACTCCGTCTACAACGGGGCCGACGACGACGCCAGCGGCACGGCCGCCATCCTGGAGGTGGCGGAAGCGCTCTCCGGGCTGGAGCGCAGGCCGGCGCGCTCGGTGGCGATCCTGGCGGTGAGCGGCGAGGAGAAGGGGCTGGTGGGCTCGCGCTGGTTCGGCCAGCACCCCACCCTCCCCATGGAGCGCGTGGTCGCGAACATCAACCTGGACATGGTGGGGCGGAACGCGCCGGACAGCGTGGTCGCCATCGGGGAGGAGTACAGCTCGCTGGGGCCGCTGGCGCGCCGCATCGCGGCGGGCACCCCCGCGCTCGGGCTCGCCGTCGCGCCGGACCCGGTGCCGGAGGAGCAGCTCTTCTTCCGCAGCGACCACGTGGCGTTCCTGCGCCGCGACGTGCCGGCGCTCTTCTTCACCACGCTGCTCCACCCCGACTACCACGCCCCGTCCGACGAGGTGGAGAAGATCGACGCCGACAAGGCGGCCCGCATCGCGCGGCTGGTCTTCCTGCTCACGCACGCCGTGGCCGACGCCTCCGAGCGCCCCGCCTGGCAGGGCGACGGGCTGGCCCGCGTGCGCCGGATGCTGGAGCGCTCGCCCTTCTGATCCCGCCGGGAGAAGCGGAGCGCGCGGTGGCGCCTACACCCACCCCGCCGCGCGGAGGGCGAACGCGGCCGCGATCCCGATGACCAGGTAGTAGGTGACCGTCCCCAGCGCCAGCACCCCCAGCGCGCGGGGCATCGCGGAGCGCCACCGCTCGCGGAAGAAGCCTGCCGCCGCCCACGCGTAGTACGCCGCGATGGCCGCCGTGTACCCCAGCATCCCCCAGTCCTTGGTGGCCCCGTACATGGTGAGGGGGAGGAAGGGGAGGAAGAGCAGGCTCTGCTGGGCGTAGACGTAGACGCTGAAGATCAGGTGCTCGGCGAAGTTGAGCCCCGAGCGCCTGAACAGGGCCCGCGAGTAGAGCGCCATGAACGGCACCGCCGCCGCCATGATCACGTTCATGTAGCGGCTCAGCACCTCCCCGATCCGCTCCGCCACGGCCGCCGACTCCGCGCCCATCCCCTCCGCGAAGCCGCCCGCCATGTCCCGGGTGACGCCGACCTGCACCGAGGCGAACACCGCCAGCGCCACGCAGACCACCAGGTACTTCACTGGGTTGGTGTAGCGGGCGGTGGCCCCGTCCACGTAATCCCGGATCGCCGCCCCCGGCCGCACGGTGAGCGCGACCGCGGTGAAGAGCAGCCCCCGGTTCAGGTCGAACGCGTCCGTCACCAGGTGCGCGAAGATCCCCCGCACCGTGAAGCGCCCCCGCCGCGCCCGCTGCCCGCACGCGTGGCAGTACTCCCCGGCGAGGGAAGCCCCGCAGCTCGCGCACGCCGCGGAGCCGGAAGCCGCCCCGCCGGCCGCCGGCGGAGCCGCTGCCGCCTCCCGTGCGGCCGGAACGAGAACGTCGCTCATGGAAGAGGTCCCACAGGAAGGAAGGACACCACGCAGAAACCCGCGTCAGGGATGCGCGCCCGCCAGGGCCGAGACCCGACAGCAGTTCCGTCGGGTCTCGGCTGCGTTGGACACGGTCGTATCGTGTCCTACGCAGCGCGCAGCCCGGCCCCCCGCCAGGGGGGAGACGCCCGAGCCAGGCCGTTCAAGACCCGCTCACGCCATCGGGTGCCTGAACTCCGCCGAATACCGCCCGGTGAGATGGTGCTCCAGCTGCCGCTCGATGTCGGTGAGCAGCGACGACGCCCCGAACCGGAACAGCTCCGGCCGCAGGTACTCCGTCCCCAGCTCCTCCTTCATCATCATCATCCACTCCAGCGACTGCTTCGCGGTGCGGATACCGCCCGCCGGCTTGAACCCCACCCGGTGCCCCGTGCGCTCCCGGTAGTCGCGGATGCAGCGCACCATGGTGAGCCCCACCGGCAGGGTGGCGTTCTCCGTCTCCTTGCCGGTGGAGGTCTTGATGAAGTCCGCCCCCGCCATCATGCACACCAGCGACGCCTTGGCCACGTTGCGGAGCGTCGCCAGCTCGCCGGTGGCCAGGATGGTCTTGAGGTGGGCCGGGCCGCACGCCTCGCGGAAGGCGCGCACCTCGTCGTAGAGCGCCTCCCAGCTGCCGGTGAGCACGTGCGCGCGGGTGATGACCACGTCGATCTCCGCCGCGCCGGCGTCCACCGAGGCGTGGATCTCCTCCACCCGCTGCCGGAAGGGCGAGAGCCCCGCCGGGAAGCCGGTGGAGACCGCCGCCACCGGGATCCCCGAGCCGCGCAGCGCCTCCACCGCCGTCTCCACCAGGGTGTGGTAGACGCACACCGCGCCGACGCGGATGGGGAGATCCGCCGCGCCCAGCCCCTCCAGCAGGTCCCGGCGCACCGGCTGGCGCGCCTTGGCGCAGAGCCGCCGCACCCGGCCGGGGGTGTCGTCGCCCGCGAGCGTGGTCAGGTCCATCAGGGTGACGGCGCGCAGCAGCCAGGCCGCCTGCCACTCCTTCTTCACCGTGCGCCGCGTGCCGATGGTGGCCGCGCGCCGCTCCACCGCGCTGCGGTTCACCCGGGCGTCCGCCACCCAGTCCAGGTCCAGCGGCGTCCCCGGGTTCCTGTCCTCCTCGTGCGCCGCGTCGTCTGCGGCCCTCCCGGAGGGGACCGCCACCAGCTTCTTCTGTCGTGTCGTCGCCATGCTCGTCCCTCCGGCCCGCCGTGCGGATCGTCGCTGAAGTCGCAGCGGAACAAGTTATGCTCACCCGGCCCCCGCCGCCACGTGCCGGGGCCGCACGACGCGTACCCGGCGGACCGCCCGCGAGCCATGCAGACCACGACCCTCTTCTTCGACCTGGGCGGCGTCCTCCTCCACAACGGCTGGGACACCGACCAGCGCGCCCGCGCCGTGGACCGGTTCGGGCTGGACGCGGCCGACTTCGAGGACCGCCACCGCGAGATCGTCCCCGGGCTGGAGACCGGCCGCTGCACGCTGGACGACTACCTGCGCGCCACCGTGTTCCACGCCCCGCGCCCCTTCGGCGCCGTGGAGTTCCGCGAGTTCATGCTCGCCCAGTCGGAGGCGTTTCCCGGCAACCTGGAGGTGGTGGACGCGCTGGCGGCCGGCGGACGCTACCTGCTCGCCACGCTCAACAACGAGTCGCGCGAGCTGAACGAGTACCGCATCGCCCGCTTCGGGCTGCAGCGCCGCTTCACCTGCTTCTTCAGCTCGTCGTTCCTGGGCTACATGAAGCCCGACCGGCGCATCTACCGCGCGGCGCTGGAGATCACCCAGCGCGCCCCCGCGGAGACGGTGTTCGTGGACGACCGCGAGCAGAACCTGGAGACCGCCCGCGCGCTGGGGATGCGCACCCTGCACTTCCGCGGCGAGGAGGGGCCCGACGCGCTCCGCCGCGGCCTGGCCGGGCTGGGCGTGGAGACCTCCTGAGCCGGGGGTTGGGGCGTGCCCCTCGCTGGCGCTCGGGTCGGGCTGCGGCTCCGTAAGCGGGCACACTACGCCCGCTAACGGAGGCGAGCCCCGCCAAACAGACGGCGGGTCTCGCCGCTTCGCGCTCGCATCCCTCACGCAGGCGCCCAGTCGGGGCAAGCTGTTCTCCCCTCTTCCGCTTGCGGGGCCGGGGGCGCTGCCCTGCGCCTACTCCAGCAGGCGTCCGCAGGCGTCCACGATGGCATCGGCGCGCCGCTCCAGCGCCTCCGCCCGGGCATCGTCCCCCAGCGCGCGGTGGGCCTCCGCCTCCACCCGCAGCAGCTCGGCCCAGGCCGCCAGCCGCTCCCGGTCGCGCAGAAGACCCACGGCCGTGTCCGCGTCCAGCAGGGCGGCGGTGCCGGCGAGCGGGCCCAGCAGCTGCGCCTGCGCGTCGCGCGCCTCGCGGACCACCTCCTCCGCCTCCGCCGGGCCGCCCAGCAGCCGGGCCCGCAGGCGCTGCACCACCTGGAAGGCCAGGCGGATCATGCGGAGCAGGTAGTCCTCCTGCTGCGGCGACATCCTCCCTCCTCTGCATCCGGGTTGTCGTGGGACGCCCGCCCCCGCAAGGCGAGGGCCCCTCCCCCGCACCGGGGAAGGGGCCCTCGTCCGCGACCGCCGTGCCGCGCGGCTACTGCGCGCAGGTCGGGCGCGCTCCCAGCGCCTCGCGCCAGCGCGCCAGCCGCGGCGCCGCCGAGCGCGCCACCGGCGCCGCCCGGTACAGCGAGAGCGAGGTCAGCGACGGGCGGCGGGAGGAGCGCCAGCGGCGCGCGCCCACCTGGTCGCCCAGGTCGCGGGCCAGCGTGTGCAGCCGGGCCCGCGCGTGCTCCTTCTGCGGGGCGTCGCCCCACTCCAGCGCCACCAGCAGCGCCTCGCGCGCGGCCAGCGGGTCGCCGCCGGCCACGGCCACGTCGGCCAGCTCGTG
>DATABU010000362.1:0-6047 GCA_036259415.1 Longimicrobiaceae bacterium | reverse complement strand
GCCTCCGCGCAAGCACGCCGCGGGGAGGCCCCTCGCGCGTCCGCCCCCGTCAGGCCGGCGCGGCGGGGCTCGCGTCGTCCGCGAGGGCCAGCCCGCGGCGGGTGTAGCGGCGGTAGAACTCCAGCGCCGTCTCCAGGTCGGCGGCCGACAGGTACGCCTCCCCCAGCGCGGCGGCGCCCTCCAGCCCGATCGCGAACAGGTCGCGCGCGGTCCGCGCGATCTCTTCGTCGCCCAGCCCCTCCCGCCCCGCCCGCCGCAGCAGCTCCGGGTCCGGGTCGCCCAGCAGCTCCGCCGCCGCCCGGAGCCCCTCCGGGTGGTAGGCGATGCCGGAGAGGAGGGCCAGCGGCGCGGCGTACCACTCCGGGTCGATGGCGTCCACCGAGCGCACCTCCGCGTACCCCTTGGGGCGGACCTCCGGGAAGAGGGTGGTGAGGTGCGTCGCCCACTCCGCGGCCGTCATCTCCCCGCGCGCGACCCACTCCCCCGCGGGGATCGCCTCCCCCGCCGGCCAGGGGAGGAGGATGGCGGGGGCCCCCAGCGCGAAGCGCAGGTACCCGGCGGCCGGGTCGGCGTCGCGGCGGAAGGCGCCGGTGCGCCCCGGGTCCAGTCCGCGCCAGGCGTGCGCGCGCGTGCTCCGGTGCCCCGTGTGCGCGCCCGCGTACACGGGCGAGTTGGCGAAGGTCGCGGTCAGGTACGGTGCGGCGGCGTTCAGCAGGCGCCAGAGCGGGAGCGGGTCCGCGGGCCAGTCCAGGTTCACCTGCACCGAGGCCGTCTGCCGCATCATCCGCGCGCCGTCCGGGCCCAGCCGGGCGAAGTGCTCGGCCATGCGCAGGTAGCGCGCGCCCCGGAGCTGCAGCGGCACCGCCTCCGCCGGGTTGACGGGGTCGATGCCGAGGGCCAGCAGCTCGATCCCCTCCTCGCGCGCCGCGGCCCGCAGCGGGACCATCGCGCTCCGCAGCGAGGACAGCAGCTCGCTGGCCGAGGCGAAGGGCGGCGCGCTCAGCTCGACCTGCCCCCCCGGCTCCCAGGAGACCACCCCCCCGTCCGGGAGGACGAAGCAGGGCGGCCCGTACGGCGAGCCCCGCTCCGTCCACCCGTGCCGCGCCGCGTGCCGGCGGAGCAGGGGGAGGGTGGCGGGGCCCTCCGGCGCCACGATCGGGGCGGGGGCGCGCGTGTCGGCCCGCAGCGCGAGCAGCTCCACCTCCGCGCCGATCCTGCGCGGGCGCCCGGGCGCGCCGATGCCGAAGGCGCGCCCGCGGAGGTCGGCCAGGAGCGTCGGCGCGGCGAGCGGCGGGGCGAGCGTCACGGACGGGGCGTCAGGCGGCGGGCGCGCCGAGGACGAGCGCGTAGAGCCTGTCCGCATCGGTCTCCCAGCGCTCCACCGCCAGCCCGGCGGCGGCGAAGAGCGCGTCCACGCTGGCGCGGTCGTGCTTGCAGCTGATCTCGGTGCGGATGGACTCGCCCGCGGCCAGGCGGACCGTCCCCACGCCGGGGACGGAGACGGTCTGCGGCGCGGAGGCGACCAGGTGCATCTCGATGCGGTGCCGCTCGCGGTCGTAGAAGGCCCGGTGCTCGAAGGCGTCCGGCCGGAAGTCGGCCCCCGCCTCGCGGTTGAGGACGCGCAGCATGTTGCGGTTGAACTCCGCGGTGACGCCCTCCGCGTCGTTGTAGGCCGCCTCGATGCGCGCCGGGTCCTTGCGCAGGTCCACCCCCATCAGGAAGCGGTCCCCCGGGCGCATGGCCCTCCGCACCTGCCGGAGCAGCCGCGCCGCCTCCGCCGGCGCGAAGTTGCCGATGGTGCTCCCCAGGAAGGCGAAGAGGGTGGGTCCCGGCAGCCCGCCCGGCAGCTCGAGCTCCGCGGAGATGTCGGCCACGGCGGGCGTCACCTCCAGCGCCGGGTACTCCGCGCGCAGGGCCGCGGCGGTCTCCTCCAGGAAGTCGGCGCTCACGTCCACCGGGACGTACGTCTCCGCCGTTCCCGCGGCCGCCATGGCGTCCAGCACCACCCGCGTCTTGGCCGCGCTCCCCGCGCCCAGCTCCACCAGCGCGCGGGGGCGCAGCTCCGCCGCCCAGGCCGGCATCCACCGCTCCAGCAGCGCGCGCTCCGTGCGCGTGGGGTAGTACTCCGGCAGGAGGGTGATCCGCTCGAACAGCTCGGAGCCCCGGACGTCGTAGAAGTACTTGGGCGGCAGCTCCCTCTGCGTGCGCGACAGCCCCTCGCGCAGCTCGGCCAGCATCGCCGCCGGCGCGGCGGCCGGCTCAGGCATCGGCGGCGCAGCGGAAGCCGGAGAAGATCTGGCGGCGGATGGGGTAGTCCCAGTTGCGGAAGGTGCCCCGGACGGCGCCGGGGCGCGTGGCCCAGGAGCCGCCGCGCAGCACCTTGTAGTCCGGCCCGAAGAACACCTCCGAGTACTCCGGGTAGGGGAAGCTCCGGTAGCCGGGCCACCCCGCGAAGTCGCTGGCCGTCCACTCCCACACGTCGCCGATCATCCCGTAGCAGCCGATGGGGGAGACGTTGCGCGGGTAGGCGCCCACCGGCGCGGTCCCGAAGGCGAGCTGGTCCAGGTTGGCGTGCGCGCGGGTGGGGGGCTCGTCGCCCCAGGGGTACGCCAGCTTGCGCCCCGCGGCCGGGTCCCAGGTGGCGGCCGCCTCCCACTCCGCCTCGGTGGGGAGGCGCTTCCCCGCCCAGCGCGCGAACGCCTCGGCCTCGTGCCAGCACACGTGGCACACCGGCCGCCGCGGGTCCACCGCCTCGGTCCGGTCCATCCCCCGCACCCGCCACTCCCCGCCCTCGCGCGTCCAGAACTGCGGCGAGGCGGCCCCCGCCTCGGTCCGCCAGGCCCACCCCGCGTCCGACCAGAAGCGGCGCTCGGCGTACCCGCCCTCGTCCATGAAGCGGAGGTAGGCGCCGCTGGTGACCGGGGTGGCGTCGATCAGGAACGGGGGGAGCTCGACGCGGTGCCGGGGGCGCTCGTTGTCGTACGCCGCCGTCCGGTCGTCGGTGCCGATCTCCACCTCGCCGCCGGGGAAGCGCACCATCTCCGCCTCCGGGGTCCACGCCGGCTCCGGGACGCTCCAGCCGCGGGGAGCGCGGTAGGGGTCCTCCTCCTTGAGCTGCAGCGCCTGGAGCATGGTCTCGCCGTGCTGGTACTCGTGCTGCGCCACCATGCGGAAGACGTAGGCGTCGCGCAGGAGCGGGTCCCCGCCCGCCAGGTCCAGCGAGGGGATGCGTTCCAGCACCCGCGTCCGCGTCTCCGCCATGACCGAGAGCGCCTGCGGCAGGGTGGGGAGCTCCAGGCCGCCCCGGACCGCGCGCGGGTTCTCGAACGGGTTGAACATCCCCGGCATCTCTCCGGTGAGCCCTGGCGAACCTTCGTTCCACTCGATTGGGCCCTCCAGGTTGCGCAGCAGCCAGAGCTCCTCGAAGTGGGCGATGTGCCCCAGGTCCCAGAGGAGGGGGCCCATCAGCGGGCTGTGCTGCGCCCGCAGCTCCGCCTCGGAGAGCGGGGAGATCAGCAGCAGGGTCCGCTCGCGGGCCTCTTCGAGGAGCGCGGCGACCTGCTCCGCCGAGGGGGTGACGACGCTGTCCTGGATCATTTCGCGCGGTGTGGGAGCTTTGCGGGAACGGAGGGGCCGGGGTTAAGCTAGGGCGGCGCGGAGGTGCGCGCCACGCTCCCGCGCCGCGCCGGGCAGGCGAGCAAGAAGCAGGCCCCCGTCCACCGTTTGTAGAATCCTCTCCGAGCGTTCCCGACATGCCCCCTCCCGGCGACGAGGCCCTGCACGCGGAGGGCGTGGTGAAGCGATACGGCCCCGTGGCGGCGCTGGACGGTGTCTCGCTACGGGTGGCCCGCGGGGAGTGCGTGGCGCTGGTGGGGGAGAGCGGGTCGGGGAAGTCCACGCTGCTGCGCTGCTTCAACCGCGTGGTGGAGCCGGACGCGGGGACGGTGCGGGTGGAGGGGGAGGACGTGCGGGCGCTCGACCCGGTGGCGCTGCGGCGGCGGGTGGGATACGTCCCCCAGGAGGGCGGGCTCCTCCCCCACTGGACGGCGCTCCGCAACGCCGCGCTGGTCCCCCGGCTCCGCGGCGACTCCGCGGCGGAGCGCCGCGCCGCGGAGGCGCTGGAGATGGTCGGCCTCCCCGCGGCGGAGTACGGCGGCCGCTACCCCCGCGAGCTCTCCGGGGGGCAGCGGCAGCGGGTGGCCATCGCCCGCGCGCTGGCGGCCCGGCCGGCGCTGGTGCTGCTGGACGAGCCCTTCGGCGCGCTGGACGCCATCACCCGCGCGGAGCTCCAGGACGCCTACGCTGCGCTGCGCCGGGAGCTGGGGACGGCCACGGTGCTGGTGACGCACGACCTCCACGAGGCCCTGCTCCTCGCCGACCGCGTCGCGGTGCTCCGCGCCGGCCGGGTGGAGCAGGAGGCCGCCCCGGACGGGCTCCTGGCCGCGCCGGCCACGGAGTACGTGCGCGAGCTGCTGCGGCGCTCGCGGGTGGCGGCCGCGTGAGGCGGCTGCTCGCGGCGCTCGCGCTGGCGCTCTGCGCCGCGGAGGGCGCCGGCGCGCAGCCGGCCGGGGAGCCCGGGCGCCCGGTGGTGGTCGCCTCCAAGCCCTTCGGCGAGTCGTACCTGCTGGCGGAGATGTTCGCGCAGCTCCTGGAGGCGCGGGGGATCGCGGTGGAGCGGCGGCCCGGGCTGGGGGCCACCGAGGTGGCGTTCGGAGCGCTCCGCTCCGGCGCCGTGGACGTCTACCCGGAGTACACCGGCACCGGCCTGCTGGCGGTGCTGGGCGAGGAGCCGACCGGAGACCCGCGCGAGGCGTACCGCCGCGTGGCGCGCGAGTTCGAGCGGCGCTGGGGCGCGCGCTGGCTCCCCCCGCTGGGCTTCGAGAACACCTATGCCGTCGCCGTGCGCCGCGAGACCGCGGAGCGGCTGGGGCTGCGCACGCTGAGCGACCTTGCGCGCGCCGGCCCCCGCCTGCGCGCGGGGTTCACGCCGGACTTCATCGGCCGCGCGGACGGTCTTCCCGGCCTGCGGCGCGCCTACGGCTTCCGCCCTCGCGAGGTGCGGGCGCTGGGCCAGGCGGTGAAGTACCAGGCGCTGGCCTCCGGCGCGGTGGACGTGATCGACGGCTACTCCACCGACGGCGCCATCGCCCGCTACGGGCTGGTGGTGCTGGAGGACGACCGCCGCTTCTTCCCGCCGTACGAGGCCGCGGCGCTGGTGGGAGGGCGCCTGTGGCGCGAGTCGCCGGCCGCGGTCGCGGCGCTCACCGAGCTGAGCGGACGGCTGGACGAGGAGCGCATGCGGGCGCTGAACCGCCGCGTGGAGGTGGACGGCGAGGAGATCCCGGGGGTGGCGGCGGATGCGCTGCGGGAGCTGGGGCTGCTCGGCGGGGAGGGCGCGCGGGCCGGTGGGCCGGCCGTGCGCAGGGGCGGGGGGTCGCTCGCGGCGTACCTCTGGGAGCGGCGCGCGGAGCTCCTCGGGCTCACGCTGCGGCACCTGCTGCTGGTGGGGGTGTCGCTGGCCGCGGCGGTCGCGCTGGCGGTGCCGCTGGGGCTGGCGCTGGAGCGCGCCCGGGGCGGGGCGGCGGAGGCGGCGATCCGCGGGGTGGGGCTCCTCCAGGTGGTCCCCAGCATCGCGCTGCTCGCCTTCATGATCCCGCTGCTGGGGATCGGCGTCCTCCCCGCGCTGGTGGCGCTCTTCCTGTACTCGCTCTACCCCATCGTCCGGAACACCTACACCGGGGTCCGCGACGCCGGCCCGGAGGCGGTCGGCGCCGCCCTGGCGCTGGGGATGACGCCGGGACAGGTGCTCCGCCACGTGCGGCTCCCCCTGGCGGCGCCGCTGATCCTGGCGGGGGTCCGCACCGCGGCGGTGATGAACGTGGGCACCGCCACGCTGGCCGCGTTCATCGGCGCGGGCGGGCTGGGCGACCCCATCGCGGCGGGGCTGGCGCTCTCCGACGCGCGCATGATCCTGTCGGGGGCCATCCCCGCGGCGCTGCTGGCGCTGGCCGTGGACGGGGTGCTGGGAGGGGTGGAGCGCCGGGTGC
>DATABU010000361.1:0-1689 GCA_036259415.1 Longimicrobiaceae bacterium | reverse complement strand
GCCCGGGGGAAGGGTGGCGCCGGTGGGGGTTCCCGGGGAGCTGTGCCTGGGCGGCGCCAGCGTGGCGCGCGACTACCTGGGGCGGCCGGGGCTGACGGCGGAGCGCTTCGTCCCCGATCCCTTCGCCGGCGAGCCGGGGGCACGGCTGTACCGCACCGGCGACCGGGTGCGGTGGCTCCCGGACGGGTCGGTGGAGTTCCTGGGGCGGACCGACCACCAGGTAAAGGTGCGCGGGTTCCGCATCGAGCCGGGCGAGATCGAGGCGCGGCTCGCGGAGCACGCCGGCGTGCGCGAGGCGGTGGTGCTCGTGCGCGAGGACACGCCGGGCGAGAAGCGGCTGGTGGCTTACCTTGCGGGCGACGAGACGGCCGGAGCGGACGTGCTGCGGGCGCATCTCTCGGCACGGCTCCCCGAATACATGGTCCCGGCGGCGTACGTGCGGCTGGACGCGCTGCCGCTGACGCCGAACGGCAAGGTGGACCGCAAGGCGCTCCCCGCGCCCGAGGCCGATGCGTTCCCCGCGCGTGGGTACGAGGCGCCGTCGGGCATGGTGGAGGAGGCGGTCGCGGCCATCTGGGCGGAGGTGCTGGGCGCGGAGCGCGTGGGCCGGCGCGACCACTTCTTCGAGCTGGGCGGGCACTCGCTCCTGGCCACGCGGGTGGTGTCGCGGGTCCGCGAGATGTTCGGGACGGAGCTGCCGCTGCGGGCGCTCTTCGAGGGGCCCACGGTGGCGGAGCTGGCCGGGCGCGTGGAGGAGATCCGCCGCGCGGGCGAGGGTGCCGCCCTCCCGCCGCTCGTTCCCGTCGGCAGGGAGGTGCCGCTGCCGCTCTCCTTCGCGCAGGAGCGGCTCTGGTTCCTGCACCAGATGGAGCCGGAGGGCGCCCGCTACAACATGCCCTGGTCGGGCCGGCTGCGGGGCCACCTCGACGCGGGCGCACTGGAGCGGGCGCTGAGCGAGCTGGTGCGCCGCCACGAGGCGCTGCGCACCACGTTCCGTCCGCTGGAGCAGGGCGCCGTGCAGGTCATCCACCCGGCCGCGCCCGCGCACCTGCCCGTGCTGGACCTCACCGGGCTCGCGCCGCAGGCCCGCGAGCACGAGGCGCGCCGTCTGGAGGGGGAGGACGCGGAGCGCCCCTTCGACCTGGAACACGGCCCGCTGCTCCGCGCGACGCTGGTGCGCCTCTCCGACGAGGAGCACGTGCTGCTGCTCACCATGCACCACATCGTCAGCGACGGCTGGAGCATGGGCGTGCTCTTCCGCGAGCTGTTCACCCTCTACGAAGCGCTCTCGCTGCCCTCCGGTGCGGCACGGCCGGCATCGCCGCTGCCGCCGCTGGCGGTGCAGTACGCGGTCTTCGCCGTGTGGCAGCGCGGCTGGCTGCGGGGCGAGGTGCTCCAGCGGCAGCTCGACTGGTGGCGGGAGCGGCTCGGCGGCGCTCCCCCGGCACTGGAGCTCCCGACCGACCGCCCGCGCCCGGCGGTGGCGAGCTCGCGCGGCGCCTCACTCATGTTCCGCCTTTCCGCGGACGTCACACGGGGGCTCCGCTCTCTCGCCCGGCGGAACGGAGCTACGCTCTACATGGTGACGCACGCCGCCCTCGACCTGCTGCTCTCGCGCTGGTCGGGGCAGGAGGACCTGGTCCTCGGCTCGCCGACCGCGGGACGCACACAGGTGGGGACGGAGGGGCT
>DATABU010000360.1:0-2594 GCA_036259415.1 Longimicrobiaceae bacterium | reverse complement strand
GGCGATCCGCCCGGGCCTCGTGCTTTGCTACAGCTCCAGCTCCCAGGTCTGCGCCACCAGGTCGTGCCCGAAGCTGTGGTGCGGCTCCTCGCGCACCAGGCGGAAGCCGGCCCGCTCGTAGATGCGGCGCGCGGAGACCAGCACGTCGTTGGTCCAGAGCGTGACCGTGCGGTACCCCGCGGCGCGGGCGAACTCCACGCACTCGGCCACCAGCCGCCGGCCGAGCCCCAGCCCGCGCGCCCGGGGGTCCACCAGCAGCAGGCGCAGCTTCGCCACGGCGTCCGACTCCCGCACCAGGAAGACGGAGCCGACGTTCTCCCCGTCCCGCTCGGCGATCCAGCAGCGCTCCCGCACGGGGTCGCGGCCGCGGATGAAGGCGGCCACGATCTCCGCCACCAGCGCCTCGAACCGCTCGTCCCACCCGTACTCGCGGGCGTAGAGCGCCCCGTGGCTCTGCACCACCCAGCCGAAGTCGCCGGGGCGGGGCGGCCGCAGGAGGTAGTCCGCTCCGGTCGTGCTCATGGGGCGCTCGCGCGAGGGGGAGGAGCCGTGGGGAGTGCCGGGCAAGCTACCCGGGACCGCCGGCCCGGTCAACGAGCGTGGGCCTTGCGCCGCCGGCGCGCGGGCGCCCATTTGTCGGCCGGCCTCCACCGGAGCCCTCCCTCCCGCCCCCGCCGCCATTGAGCAAGTTCGAATACCTCTCCGTCCTGGTCTCCATCGTCATCGGCCTGGGGATCTCGCACCTGCTCTCCAGCGCGGCGCGGCTGATCCAGCTCCGCCACCGCGCCCGCCTGTACCTCCCCACCTTCCTGCTGATGGTGGTGCTCTTCCTGGCGAACGTGCAGATCTGGTGGGTGGCGTTCGAGCGGCGCGAGACCGGGGAGTGGAACTTCTTCCTCTTCCTGCTCTACCTGCTCATCCCCATCACGGCGGTGGTGCTGAGCTACCTGGTGGTCCCGGACCTGGAGGGAGAGTCCGGGGTGGACCTGAAGGCGAGCTACTACGAGAACCGCACCTGGTTCTTCCTCCTGCTCGCCCTCCTGCCGGCGGTCAGCATGGTGGAGGAGGCGGTCCGCGACGGCGGCCTCGGCTGGGAGGCCGACACGGTGTTCCGGATGGTGTTCCTGGCGGCGGCCCTCGTGGCGGCCCTCGTGCGGAGCGAGCGGTACCACGTGCTCAACTCCGTGTTCATGCTGGGCTTCTTCTGCGCCTACGTGACCGTGCTCTTCCTGCGCCTGGTGTAGCGGCCCCGGCGCTCTCACTCCGGCCTCCCGTCCCCCCCGCCTCCACGGAGCCCGCATGGACGCCCTTTCCGCCGTCGCCTTCGGGGTGGTGCTCGCCGCCAGCGCGGGGCTGCGCGCCTTCCTCCCCGCCTTCGCCGCGAGCCTCGCGGCGCGCGTCTTCGACCTCCCCCTCCCGGAGTACCTGGCGTGGCTGGAGCGGCCGGAGGCGCTCCTCCTCTTCGGCGTGGCGACGCTGCTGGAGGTCCTGGGCGACAAGGTCCCCCTGGTGGACCACGCGCTGGACTCGGTGCAGGTGTTCACCAAGCCCGCGCTGGCCGCGCTGGCGGCGACGCCGTTCCTGTACCAGCTCGCCCCGGAGCACGCCGTCGCGGTGGGGATCGCCGTGGGCGCGCCGCTCGCGCTGGGCGTGCACGCCACCAAGGCCACGGTGCGGGTGGGGAGCACGGCCGCCACCGGCGGGCTCGGGAACCCTTTCCTCAGCCTCATGGAGGACGTAGTGGCCTTCGTGGCCGTCGCGGCGGCCTTCCTGGCGCCCGTGGTGGCGCTGCTGCTCATGGCCGCGCTCGTCCTCTTTCTCTTCCGCATCGCCCGGCGCGTCCGCCGGGGAGGGCGACGCCGCGCGCCGGCCTGACGCCCCGCCGCGGCTCCCGCCCGCGCTGGCGGAGACGGTCTGAGCGGACCGGCCCCGCTCACCCCTCCAGGCGGCGGAAGCGCCGCATGAAGCGGCGGTCGATCCAGTCCTTGAGGCGCCAGGCCGCGGCGCCGTGTGCCGAAGCGCCGCGGTAGGCGAGGAGCGCTCCGCCGCTCCCGGTGTTCAGCAGCGACAGCCAGTCCGCTTGGGGGCGGTAGGGCCGCGGGGGCCGCCCGGCGAGCAGGAGGGCGAGGTTGCGGGCCAGCGCCTCGCCTTGGCGCACGGCGTGGACGCCGGACCTGGGGAGGCGGGGGTGCCCCTCCAGCGCGACGCAGTCGCCCCCGCCGAAGACACCGTCCAGCCCCGGCACCTCCAGCGACGGGCCGACGCGCAGGTAGCCCCCGTCGTCGGTCGGGAGCCCCGAAGCCCGGAGGAGCGAGGGCGCGCGCGGCCCCGCCGCCCACACCAGCAGGTCGTGCGGGAGCGCGCCGCCGCCCGCCAGCTTCACCTCCCCCCGGGCGACCCCCTCCACCCTCGCACCCTTCCGGACGGCGATCCCCCGCTCGCGCAGGAGCGTCTCCGCGCGCGAGCGGAAGCCCTCCGGGTACCCGCCCAGCACCGCGTCCCCCCCCTCCAGCAGGGCGACGCGGTGCCGCGCGCGGCCGTGCCGCCTCGCCAGCCAGGCGTGCAGACAGAGCGCCACCTCCACCCCCGCGGGG
>DATABU010000359.1:0-27306 GCA_036259415.1 Longimicrobiaceae bacterium | reverse complement strand
GGCCGGAGCCATGCTCCGGTCGGCGCTCCTGTCGCGTCACGACAGCTCAGATCGCGCGGATTCATCCCGCGGCCCGATTCACCCGCAACGCAGTCCGAGTCGTGCCCTCACACGAGATCCTGAACCGCATCGCCCTCCGGCAGGCCGAGTCCGGGGACACGGAGTTCCTCTTCCGGCTCTACGCCAGCACCCGCGAGGAAGAGCTGGCGGCGGTCCCCTGGAAGCCCGCCGAGAAGGAGGCGTTCCTCCGCCAGCAGTTCACCGCCCAGCACGCGTTCTGGAAGGAGCACTACGCCGGCACCTCCTTCGACCTGCTCCTGGTGGACGGGGAGCCGGCCGGCCGCCTGTACGTGGCCCGGTGGCCGCGCGAACTGCGCATCGTGGACATCGCGCTCGTCCCGGAGCACCGCGGCGGCGGGATCGGGACGGCGCTCATCCAGAGGCTGTTCACGGAGGCCGACCGCGAAGGAAAGCCGGTGAGGATCCACGTGGAAGTCTTCAACCCGGCGCGGCGGCTTTACGACCGCCTCGGGTTCGTTCAGGTGGAGGACAAGGGCGTCTACCTGCTCATGGAGCGCCCGCCCGCCACCGACCTGGTGCCGGTCTCCTGAGCTCCTCCCGGGAGCACGGGACCCGGCAGCGTAGTCCCCCCATCCAAGTGTCCGAGGGAGCCATGTCAAGCCGCAAAGCAGCAACCCGCGCGACGTTCCTCCTCCTCCTCGCCGCGTGCACGGGAGATTCGGGGTCGCTCCTGGCTCCCGAGCCCGGAGGGCCGACCCTGGAGGTCTCCGATGCCGCCCATTCCGGGACGGTCCCGGGCTTCTACTTCCTCCCACCGATGGTGCAGCAGCCATCCTACACCGGGACCTTCGACCCGGCCCTCTCGCCGCAGGTGGAGGTCTGCGAGCTTTCGGGCACGTCGTGCGGGACGGTCATCGCCACCTACACCACGACCACCGGTCCCGGGGGCGAGGTGGTCCGGGTCGATCCCGGCGGGGAGAAGTACTCCATCAACTGGCACACGGACCTGTTCAGCCTCGATGTCACCCGGCACTACCGGATCAGCGTCTTCGTGGGGTCGTTCCGGCTCGGCTTCGCGGACGTGGACCCGGTGAGCACGGGGAAGGAGCTGAAGCTGGTGGACACCGGCGAGTACATCGCGCTGGTGGACGGACGCACCCTCCCGGTGAAGTTCCGCATCGAGACCGGGATCGTGGCGTCGGTCACGGTCGCCCCCTCGAGCGCCGAGATCGGCGTGGGTGAGACCCAGCAGTTCACGGCGACGCTGACCGACCTGCACGGGAACCCGGTCGCGGCGGCGGTGGCCTGGAGCAGCTCCGACCCGGCGGTCGCGACGGTGGACGGGAGCGGTCTCGCTACGGGCGTCGCGGAGGGGACGGTCACCGTGACCGCGTCCAGCGGCGGCGCCTCGGGGAGCGCCTCGCTCACCGTGCGGAACCCCAACACCGCCCCGACCGCGGCGGACGACGCGTTCGAGGCCATCGGCAACGTGAGCGTGCCGGTGGCGGCGCCCGGTGTGCTCGCCAACGACACGGACGGGGAGAACAACGCGCTCTCCGTGGCCGCTCCGGGGACGTACCCCACCGCGAACGGCGGGACCGTGACCCTAAACGCCGACGGCAGCTTCACGTACCTGAGCGCGCCGGGCTTCACGGGGACCGACCAGTTCACCTACGCGGCATCGGATGGCTCTCTCGATTCGAACACCGCGACGGTCACGATCGGCGTCGGGTCGCGGGTGTGGTACGTCCGCAACGACGGGACGTCTCCGGGAGACGGGCGCGACGCGTCGCCGTTCGCCACGCTGAAGGCGGCGGAGAGCGCGAGCAGTGCGGGCGAGACGATCTTCCTCCTAGCTGGCAACGGCAGCACTACGGGATATGACGAGGGGATCGTCCTCAAGGCCGGCCAGGCGCTCACGGGACAGGGGGTGGCGTCGACCATCACGGCTGTCCTGAACGGCCAGTCGGTGGTACTGCTGGCGGCGGGAAGCGCGCCGCAGGTTACCCGTTCCACTGCGGGAGCCACGGTCCAGCTCGCGACCGACAACACGGTCCAGGGCGTGGCCGTCGCGTCCACCGCCGGGGCCGGGATCGCGGGGAGCGGCTTCGGTACTCTCACCGCGGGGAGCGTGTCTGTGAGCGCCGTGGGAGGTCCCGCCCTCGACCTCCAGAACGGCACCGTGGCAGCGACGTTCTCCTCGCTCTCCTCCGCCTCGAGCGCGGGCGCCGGGGTCCGGCTCGCCGCGGTGGGCGGGAGCCTCGCGGCTTCCGGGGGAACGGTGGCCGGCGCGGCCGGGTCGGGGGTGGACGTCGCCGGCGGGGCGGCGAACCTGACGCTCACGCTGAGTGGGATGACCGTCACGGGGAGCGGCGCGAGGGGGATTGCCCTGACCGGCTCCGGAGGTGGGACGGTGACCGCCAGCGTGGCCCAGAGCACGATCTCGGGGAACGGGACCAGCGGCGTCTTCACGGGCTTCACCGGAGCCAGCGGCTTCGACCTGACGGTCGCGGACAACGCCATCCTGAACAACAACATCGGGATCGACATCGCCACCGGGTTCGCCGCGAGCCGCTTCGCGCTCACCGGCAACACGCTCACCGGCCACAGGAGCAACGCAGTCAACGTCGTCGGCGACGCGTCCGTCCCGGCCGGGGCGAAGGTGAACGGCACCATCTCCGGCAACGTCATCGGCTCCGGCGCGGCCGGCTCCGGCTCGCTCACCGCGCTGGGGATCGCCATCGACATGCGCGGCGGTGAGACCGCGGCCATCGTGGTGAGCAACAACCAGGTCCGGAACACCGCGCTGCAGGGGATCTTCGCCGATTCCCGCATCGACGGCGGCATGCTGCACCTGACCGTTGGCAACAACACGGTCGCGGCTCCCGAGGATGCGTTCAGCGTCGTCGACGGCGTGCGCGTCGTGTCGCGAAACGCCCGTACGACCTGCCTGGACCTGTCCGGGAACACCAGCGCGGGCGCGAACGGTGGGTCCGGGTACAGCGTACGGCAGGCGAACACTGCCGTCTTCCAGCTGCAGGGCTTCGCCGGTACCGGCACCAGCGCGGCCTCCGTGGCCACCTTCATCGAGGGGAACAACACCGGGACGGCGGCGGTCCAGACCAGCGGGACCGGCACGGTGGTCAACTACACCGGCGGCACCTGCCTGACCACGATCCCGTAGATCGCGCCGGGGGCTCCGCCCCCGGAGGAGCGAGGCCACGAGGCGAGGGCCACCGCGTCCGTGTGCGGTGGCCCTCGTGTTCCGCCCGTGATCCACGGACGGGACGGTCCCGTCCCGCCGCGTCCGTCGCTCAGCGCCTGCGCCCGCGCGACAGCGCCCCCGCCGCGAGCCCCACCGCCAGCGCAACCCCCACCCCCAGCAGGAGCCGCGTCCGCGTGTCCGTGACGGGCGGCGGCACCGACACCACTCCGCTCCGGTCCGAGAGCGCAGGCGCACCCACGTAGCGTCCGTGCTCCGGCACGGCGAGCGCGTCGAAATCCCTCGCGAGGCGCCGCAGCCCTTCGCGCAGCTCCGGCCCGCGCATGGGGACGCCGTGCCCGGTCACCGCCGTCTCCGGCTCCAGCTCCGCCAGAGCCTCCACCGAGCGCCGCGCCGAGACCCAGTCGGGGGTGAAGTACGCGGGCGGGCCGTGCACCTCCTCCCGCTGCGTCAGCACCGCCGTCGCCGACTCCTGCTTCGTGGTGACGAAGGCGTCGCCCGCGACCAGGAGCCGGTCCGCGCCGCGGAAGAGGGAGACGTGGCCGGCGGTGTGCCCCGGCGTGTGCAGCCAGCTCCACCCCGGCATTCCCGGGACCGTGCCGTCCTCCGGAAGCGCGCGCACCCGGCTCCCCAGGTCGATGGGCCCGCGCGGGTAGAGGAAGGAGAGCGCCGCCATGGCACCGCCGCCCACGGTGGGGTCGGGCGGGGGGTACGCCGAGCGCCCGGTGAGGTACGGCAGCTCCAGCTCGTGGGCATAGACGGGCGCGTCCCAGAACTCCGCCAGCTGGCGCACCGCGCCCACGTGGTCGAAGTGCCCGTGGGTGAGGATGATGGCCGCGGGGCGAGCCCCGGCCCCGAAGCGCTCCTCCGCCGCGTGGGCGATGCGCTCCGTGAACCCGAACATCCCGGTGTCCACCAGCGTCCAGCCGCGGTCTCCCGCGCCGGGCTCGCCGTGGAAGCAGACGTTGACGATGGCGGTGGTCAGGTACGCCAGGTCGTCGGCGACCGGCGTCGCCGCGCGGGGCACGAGGGCGTGCGCGGCCTCCGCGGGCGCGTCCAGGAGGTCAGGCGCCATGCTCCCGCTCCTCCTCCCGCACCTCCGAGGGCGGGCGCGTACCGCTGTTCTGGCGGGTGTGCACCGCGCCCGGGGTGTTCTCGTCCTCGACGCTGCGCTCCCGGGACTCCTCCGTGCTCCGCCTGCGGTCATCGGCCGGCGCGGCGGGCTCGTGCATCTGGCGGTGCGGCTCGTGCGAACGTGGCTCCACGCGGTCCTCCTGTGGCTCGGGGTCGAATCGGGGCGCATGGTCCCGCAATTCGTGTTCCCACGGCCGCTTACGACGCGGGCCCCGGGCACGCGGGTCCGTCCCGGCCCGGCGGGATCCTTTCGCCCCACCGGGGTGTGGTGTAGGATTCGGGAGGACGTGGAGCGCCTCAGGACTCCCGGCAGCGGACCTCGATGAGCAGCCGCTTCCAGCTCGGCTCCTCCGCCCCCCTCACCTTCACGGCCACCGCCGAGGCGGCCCCTCCCCGCAGGAGCCAGGGCGCGAGCCAGGCGTTGATCTCCGGCGGGAGGTGGCCGACGGGGTCGCCGCCCGTCAGGTGGACCCAGACCGCGGGGTCCTCCTCGCCCGGCGGGTCGGGGATCAGCAGGAGCCGGTCGCCGGGCTCCAGGGTCTCGAGGTGCGCGGCCCGCTCGCCGAACACCGTCCCGTGCACGGTGGTGCGGAAGGTGGGGGGGTACGGGGCGGGGAGGGGCGGGATCATCACGGCTCTAGAGAGTATGGTGCGCGGCCTGGTCGCAATGTAACGGCGGCCGTGGCGCGCCTCAAGAAAACCGCCCGCTCCCGGCGCGCGGAAACCAAATCCCCGCTGGTGTTTATCAACGTCGCCGGAAACACGGAGAGCGACTCGATGGAGCCCATCTACCTGGACTACGCGGCCACCTCCCCGCTCCGGCCGGAGGTCCGCGAGGCGATGCTCCCCTTCATGGGGGACCGCTTCGGGAACCCCTCCAGCCTGCATCGCTGGGGACGGGAGGCGCGCGCCGCGCTGGAGGACGCCCGCGCCCGGCTGGCGGCGGTGCTGGGCGCCGCCCCGCTGGAGGTCCTCTTCACGCGCGGGGGGACGGAGGCGGACAACATGGCGGTCCTGGGGCGCGCCTACTTCGCCCCCGGGGCGCCGGTGGTCTGCTCGGCCATCGAGCACAAGGCGGTGCTCGCAGCGGCCAGGGCCACCGCGCGCATCACCGGCTCGGCCTTCCACGTGGTCCCGGTGGACGCGGGCGGGGTGGTGCGCGAGGAGGAGCTGTACGCGCTCCTGGACCCGAAGCCCGCTGTGGTCTCGGTGATGTGGGCCAACAACGAGGTGGGCGCCCTGCAGCCGGTGGCCCGCATCGCCGAGCGGTGCCGCGAGGCCGGGGTGGTCTTCCACACAGACGCAGTGCAGGCGTTCGGGAAGGTGGAGGTGCGGGTGGACCGCATCCCCGCGGCCCTGCTCTCGCTGAGCGCGCACAAGGTGGGCGGCCCCAAGGGCGTGGGCGCGCTCTTCGCCCGCAAGGGCACGCGCTTCCACCCGCTGGTGTACGGCGGGAGCCAGGAGCGCGGCCTCCGCCCCGGGACGGAGGACGTGGCCGGCGCGGTGGGCTTCGCGCTGGCGGCCGAGCTGGCCGTCCGCGACCGCGAGGCCGAGATGGCCCGCCTGGGCGCCCTGCGCGACCGGCTTGAGGCCGGCCTGCGCGCCGCCGTCCCCGACCTGGTGGTGAACGCCGCCGCGGCCGAGCGCCTCCCCACGGTGCTCAACGTCTGCATCCCGGGGGTGGACCCGGGCGCCCTGGTCCCGGCGCTGGACCTGGAGGGGATCGCCGCCTCGGGCGGATCGGCCTGCTCCAGCGGCGCCGCCGAGCCCTCGCACGTGCTCACCGCCATGGGCCTCGACGCGCACGCCGCCTCCCCCTCGGTGCGGTTCTCGCTGGGCAAGGAGACCACCGCCGAGCAGGTGGACCGCGTGCTCGCCGTGGTCCCGGCCGTGGTGGAGCGCCTGCGCTCGTTCGCGCCGGTCTGAGGCGGGCCCCTCCCCCGGCCCCTCCCCGCAAGGGGGAGGGGAGAACGGCGGATCCGGACGAGGCTGGGCGCCCGCGAGGGGCACGCCCAAACCACGCAGTAAGGAACGACGATGAAGCGCAGGGTGCTGGTCGCGATGTCGGGCGGCGTGGACTCCTCGGTGGCCGCGGCGCTCCTGGTGGAGCAGGGCCACGAGGTGGTCGGCGTCACCATGAAGACGTTCTGCTACTCGGACGACGTCGAGGGCACGGGGAAGACGTGCTGCGGCCTGGAGGGGATCATGGACGCCCGCCGGGTCGCGGACCGCCTGGGGATCGCGCACTACGTCTTCGACGTGGAGCGCGAGTTCACGCGGGACGTGATCGACGACTTCGTGGCGGAGTACGCCGCCGGGCGCACTCCGAACCCCTGCGTGCGCTGCAACGGCAACACCAAGTTCCGCGACCTGCTCCGCCGCGGCGAGATGTTGGGGTGCGACGCCATCGCCACCGGGCACTACGCGCGCATGGGGACGGACGCGCGGGGGAGGCCGACGCTGCTCCGCGCCGTGGACGCGCGCAAGGACCAGTCGTACTTCCTCTGGGCGCTCCCCCCGGAGCTCCTCCCGAAGCTGGTGTTCCCGCTGGGCGGCCTGACCAAGCCGGAGGTGCGCGCGAAGGCGCGCGAGCTGGGCCTGGCCACCGCGGAGAAGCCGGAGAGCATGGAGATCTGCTTCGTCCCCACCGGCGACTACGTGGACGTGCTGGAGAAGCGCCTGGGCCCCGACCACCCCGCCCTGGCGCCGGGGAAGCTGGTGACCCCCTCCGGCGAGCCGGTGGGCGAGCACGCCGGCTACGCCCGCTACACCGTGGGCCAGCGCCGGGGCCTCGGCGGGGGGCGCAGCCTCCCGCTGTACGTGATCGGCACGCGCCCGGAGCGCCGCGAGGTGGTGGTGGGCTCGCTGGAGGAGCTGCACCGCGCCGACGTGCGCATCGGCGAGCTGAACTGGCTGGCGGAGCCCCCCGCCCCCGGCGACGCGCTCCGCGTTCAGATCCGCCACCGCGCCCCCGCCGTGGACGCCACCGTGGTCGCCCGCGACGACGGCGCCGTCTCGCTGGAGTTCGGCCGCCCGCAGCGCGCAGTGACCCCCGGCCAGTCGGCGGTCCTGTTCAGCGGCGACGTCGTCCTGGGCGGCGGCCGCATCGCCGCGTAGGAACGCCGGCCCGGACTCCGGAGTACGAAGCATGGCACAGCGCCCCCGCCGGTGACCCCGGCGGGGGCGCTGTCGTGCCGTTCGCAGTTCAAGCAGTACCCACATGAATCTGTACGGGGGGAGACTCACGCAGGCAGTATCGCGTGAGGCTCCCGCAGCCCGCGCAGGAGACCGGCGGGGCAGTTTCCGCCGGGCTCCGGAGCGGCCCGCCATCGCCAGGAGGCCGTCACGCCGCGTTGACCGCCCCGGACCGTCCAAGTAGCTTTCCCGCTTATGCCTGCTCCCGTAAAGCGTCTGCTCTGGGTGGACGACGAGATCGACCTGCTGCGCCCGCACCTGCTCTTCGTGCAGGGCCGCGGCTACCACGTGGACGCCGTCTCCAACGGGGACGACGCCCTCGCGCTGCTGCGCATGTCCACCTACGACCTGGTCCTCCTGGACGAGCAGATGCCCGGCCGGACGGGGATGGAGGTGTTCGACGAGATCCGCCGGCTGGACGGTCGCGTCCCCGTGGTCATGGTGACCAAGAGCGAGGAGGACCGCACCATGACCGAGGCCATCGGCCGGCGGGTGGCGGACTACCTGGTGAAGCCCACCTCGCCGCGCCAGGTGCTCTCGGTGGTCACCCGCCTGCTGGAGGGCGAGGCGCTGCAGCAGCAGTTCGTGGCCCGCGACTTCACGGTGCGCTTCCGCGAGCTGAACGCGCTGCGCAGCATCCCCCGCGGGTGGCGCGAGTGGGGCGAGACCTACTCGGAGCTGGTGGACTGGGAGCTGAAGCTGCGCGAGGCGGGCGAGGTGGGGCTGCTCTCCTCGCTGGAGACGCTGCTCGACGACTTCCGCCGCGAGTTCTGCCAGTTCGTGGCGCACCACTACGGCGGCTGGGTGAACGGGGCGGAGGACCGCCCGCCGCTCTCCGTGGACGTGGTGCCGCAGTTCCTGTCGCCGCTGATGGGCGAGGGGCGCACGGCGCTCTTCGTGGTGATCGACTGCCTGCGGCTGGACCAGTGGCGCGTCGTGCTCCCGCTGCTGACGCCGTACGCGGAGGTGGAGGAGGCGCTCTACTACTCCATCCTCCCCACGGCGACGCCCTTCTCCCGCAACGCCATCTTCTCCGGCTGGTACCCGGACCGGATCGCCGAGACGCACCCCGGCTGGTGGGGCGGCGACACCGAGGGGAGCCTGAACGCCTTCGAGCGCGAGCTGTTCGAGGAGCAGGTGGGCCGCATCCTGGGCCACTCCCTCCCCGTGCACTACGAGAAGATCTTCGCCTCGGGCGACGGCGAGGCCGCGCTGCGCCGCCTCCCGGGGCACCTGTCGCAGCCGGGGGTGACGGCCATGGTCTTCAACTTCGTGGACCTGCTCACCCACGGGCGCTCGGAGTCCTCGGTGCTCTGGGAGGTGGCCCGCGACAAGGAGGCGCTGCGGGCGCTCACCCGGCAGTGGTTCGAGCGCTCCGAGGCGCTGCTCGCCATCCGCGAGGCGCTGCGGCAGGGGGTGCCGGTGCTGCTCACCACCGACCACGGCTCCATCCACTGCCACCGCCCGGCCACGGTCTTCGCCAAGCGCGACACCACGCAGAACCTGCGCTACAAGTTCGGGGACGACCTGCGCGCGGAGGACCCGTCGCTGGCCTTCACCACGGGCGACGAGCGGACGCTGCGCTTCCCGCGGGGGCGCGCGGCGACCAACTACCTGCTGGCGATGGAGGACGTCTTCTTCGTCTATCCCACCGAGCTGCGCCAGTACCAGGCCCGCTACCGGGGAAGCTTCCTGCACGGCGGCATCAGCCCGGAGGAGATGGTGCTCCCGGTGGCGCTGCTCATGCCGCGATGAGCCTCTACCTCCGCATCCTGCGCTACGTCCGGCCGCACGCGGGGCTGTTCGCGACCTCCATCGCGTGCATGACGGTGTTCTCGCTGCTGGACGCGCTCTCCTTCACCATGCTCATCCCCTTCCTGAACGTGCTGTTCAGCGCGGGCGAGGGGGTGGTGCGCACGGAGGAGGTCCTGCGCGTGGGCGACGGCTGGGTGCAGGCGCTGATGGACGGGATGTTGGGGTGGTTCCTGGACGGCGGGACGCCCATGCAGGCGCTGCGCGACGTGGTGCTCCTCCTCTTCGGCATCTACGTGGTCAAGAACCTGTTCCTGTACGCCAAGGAGATCACGATCTCCATGGTGGAGGGACGGGTCACGCGCGACCTGCGCGACGGCGTCTACCGGCACCTGGTGCGGCTGGGGCTCCCCTTCTTCCAGCGGACGCGCGCCGGGCAGGTCATCTCGCGGGTGACGGGGGACGTGGACCAGATGCGCATGCTGGTGACGGGGAACGTCTCCCGGCTGCTCTCGTCCACGGCCGAGACGCTGGCCTACCTGTTCTTCCTCTTCGGGATCTCCTGGAAGCTGACGCTGGTGGCGCTGCTGGCGCTCCCGCCCATGCTGGCGCTCTGGGCCCGCTTCCGGAAGCGGCTGCGGAAGGGGGTGCTGCGGGTGCTGGACGCGGTGGGCGAGGTCGCCTCGCAGGTGCAGGAGACGGTGGGGGGGATCCGGCTGGTGAAGGCGTCCGGGGCCGAGGACTGGGAGGAGCGGCGCTTCCGCGGGCTGACGCAGCGCCACTACCGGGCCATGGTCCGCAACGAGCGCTGGCGGAAGTTCTTCCCGCCGGCCACGGAAATGATCACCGCCACGGCGATCCTGGGGCTCATCTGGTACGGGAGCTGGCTGGTGCTGGAGGAGCGCTCGCTGGAGGCGTCGGCGTTCCTGACGGCGCTGGTGATGGCGGGGAAGCTGATGTCGCCGGTGAAGTTCATCGCCCAGTTCCCGGCGCTGGTGCAGCCCGGCCTGGCCGCGGCGGAGCGCGTCTTCGAGCTGATGGACGCCCCCGTGGAGGTGCGCGACCGGCCGGGGGCGCTCCCGGTGCGGGGCTTCCGCGAGGCGATCCGCTTCGAGGGGGTGGACTTCGAGTACGCGCCCGGGCGCCCCGTGCTGCGGGGGATCGACCTGGAGGTCCGCCCCGGCGAGGTGGTGGCGCTGGTGGGCTCCAGCGGGGCGGGCAAGAGCACCCTGGCCGACCTGGTCCCCCGCTTCCACGACCCCACCGGCGGGCGGATCACCCTGGACGGGACGGACCTGCGCGACCTGCGGCTGGCGGAGCTGCGCGCCCTGCTGGGGATGGTGACGCAGGAGACCATCCTCTTCCACGACACGGTGCGCGCCAACATCGCCTACGGCGTGGAGGGCGCGCCGCAGGAGCGCATCGAGGCGGCGGCGCGGGCCGCGAACGCCCACGACTTCGTCCTGGGCCTCCCCGAGGGGTACGACACCGTCCTGGGGGAGAAGGGGACGCGGCTCTCGGGGGGGCAGCGCCAGCGCATCGCCATCGCGCGGGCGCTCTTCCGCAACCCGCCGCTGCTGATCCTGGACGAGGCCACCAGCGCGCTGGACACCGAGAGCGAGCGGCTGGTGCAGCAGGCCATCGACGAGGTGATGGAGGGGCGCACCGTGCTGGTGATCGCCCACCGGCTCTCCACCGTGCGCCGGGCCGACGCCATCGTGGTGCTGGACGCCGGCCGCATCGTGGAGCGCGGGACGCACGAGGAGCTGCTGGCGCTGGGCGGTGTCTACCGCCGCCTGCACGACCTGCAGTTCGCCGACGACGCGGAGCCGCGGCTCCCGGCCGGCGCCCTCCCGGGGGAGAGCGCCTGACCGGGGCGGCGGCGGTGTGCCCGATGAGTGTCGCGCTCCCGCGAGGATTGCACTGGGCGGTTCGCGGAGCGGTCCCGGGACCGGAGGAGCAACCGTGTTCATCGTGGCCCACAACGGGGCTCCGGCGTGGGGCGGCGCGGAGCGCGCGGTGGCGCTCCTCCTGGCGGGGCTCGCGGGGCGGGGGCACCGGGTCCTCCTCCTCTGCAACCGCGCGGAAGTGGCCGAGCGGGCGGGGGCGGTCGGCGTCCCGGCGGAGCTGCTCCGGCTGGGGGGCGACGCGGTGCTCACCGACTCGCTGCGCCTCGCCGGCAGGCTGCGGCGGCTGCGGCCGGATGCGTTCATCGTCGGCACCTTCCGCAAGCTGGGGCTGGCGGGGCCGGGTGCGCGTCTCGCGGGAGGCGCGCGGGTGGTCGCCCGTGTCGGACTGGAGACGGACACCCCCCGCAACTGGAAGTACCGCGTAGCGCTGGCCCGCTGCGTGGACCGGGTGGTGGTGAACGCCGCCCACATGCGCTCCCCCTTCCTGGCGCTGCCCGGGTGGACCGCGGAGCGGGTGGTCACCATCCACAACGGGGTGCACCCCCCCGAGCGCCGGGGTGGGGCCGGCGTGCTCCGGCGCTCCCTGGAGATCCCGCCGGAGGCGCGAGTGGTGGGGGCGGTGGCCCGGCTCGTGTCGCAGAAGCGCGTGGACCGCCTGCTGCGCGCCGTGGCGCTCCTCGGTCCCGGCGTCCACTGCGTTCTCGCGGGGGAGGGCGGGCGGAGGGCCGAGCTGGAGGCGCTCGCGGACGGACTGGGCATCCGGGAGCGGGTGCACTTCCTCGGGTTCCGCGAGGACGTGGGCGACGTGCTGGATGCGCTGGACGTGCTGGCCGTCACTTCGGACGTCGAGGGGATGTGCAGCGCCATGCTGGAGGCGCTGGCGGCGGGGGTGCCGGTCGTCAGCACCGCGGTCTGCGGTGCGGACGAGGCGCTCGACCCGCTCCCGGACGGGCGCCGGCCGGGCCTCGTCGTCGGCTTCGACCCGGGGGAGGTCGCCGCGGCGCTGGGCGAGGTGCTGGCCGCCCCGGGCCTCCGCTCGGAGATGTCGGCGGCGGCGCGTGAGCGTGCCGGGGAGCGCTTCTCCTTCGGGACGATGCTGGACCGCTGGGAGGAGGTGCTGGGCGTCGGGGACGCACCGGCGACGGGCCGCCCGTGAAGCTGGTCGTCCAGAACTCCGCCCGGGTGTGGGGTGGAAACGAGAAGTGGCTCGCCATGCTCTCGGCGGGGCTCCTGGAGCGCGGCCACGAGGTGGTGGTCGCATGCCGCGGAGGCGGCACGGTCGAGAGGGAGCTGGCGAGCCGCGGGCTCCCGACCGCCCGGCTCCTTCCCGGCGGGTACGCCGACCTCTGGCGCGCCGCGCGGTTTCGGAGCTGGCTGCGGCGCGAGCGGCCCGACGCGCTCCTGCTCACGTCGTGGAAGGGGACCTTCTGGGGCGCATGGGCCGGCCGGGGCGCGGGGGTGCCGCGGATCGTGGCGAGGGTGGGGATCGTCCGGGAGCTGGAGCACGAGCGGCACGCCTTCCCGTTCCGCCGCTGGGTGGACGCCCTGGTCGTCAACTCGTGGGAGGTCCGGGAGGCGTGGCTCCGCTCGGCTCCCTGGTTCCCGGCGGGAGAGGTGCACGTGGTCTTCAATGGCGTGCACCTCCCGGTCCCGCCCTCCGCGGACGGGATCCGCGCGCTGCGCGCGGCGCTGGGCGCGGGGCCGGAGACGCTGCTGGTGGCCGGCGCCGGGAACCTCGCGTGGAGGAAGGGCTTCGACCTGCTCCTGGACGCCTTTGCCCTCGCCGCCGTTCCGGCCAGCCGGCTCGTGGTCGTCGGCAGTGGGCCGGAGGAGGGCGCGCTGCGCGCGCGGGCGGCCCGCCTCGGCGTCGCGGACCGGGTGTGCTGGGCGGGGCGCCGCGACGACGTCCCGGAGTTGCTGGCGGCCTGCGACGTGTTCGTGCTGAGCAGCCGCAACGAGGGAATGGCCAACGTGATGCTGGAGGCCATGGCAGCGGGGACGCCGGTGGTCGCCACCGGGCACAGCGGAGTGCGCGACGCTCTCGGGCCCGCGGGCGGCGGCCGGCCGGCCGGGTGGATCGTGCCGGCGGAGGATTCCGCCGCGCTGGGGGCGGCACTGGGAGTGGTCCTGGCGGAGCTGCGCGCCGGCGGCGGCGAAGCGGCCCTGCGCGCGGCCGAGGCCCGGCGCCGCGCGCGGGAGCGGTTCGGGGCGGCCCGCATGGTGGACGAGGTGGAACGGGTGCTCTTCCCGGAGACCGTGGGGAGCACGGCGACAGGCTAAAACATCCTTCCGGGCAGATAGATGACGAGCATGCAGGTTCCCCTGCTGGACCTGACGGGGCAGTACCGGGGCATCGCGGACGCGGTGCAGGAGGCGGTGCGGGGCGTGATCGAGGAGCAGCGCTTCATCCTGGGCCCCGTGGTGGACCGCTTCGAGGCGGAGGTCGCGGAGTACCTGGGGGTGGAGCACGCGGTGGGGTGCGCCAGCGGGACCGACGCGCTCCTGCTGGGGCTGCGCGCGCTGGACGTGGAGCGGGGCGACGAGGTGGTGACCTCGCCCTTCACCTTCTTCGCCACGGCGGGGGCCATCCACAACGTGGGCGCGCGCCCCGTCTTCGCGGACATCGAGCCGGCCGCCTTCAACCTGGACCCGGCGGCGGCGGAGGCGGCGGTGGGGGAGCGCACGCGCGCCGTGGTGCCCGTGCACCTCTTCGGGCAGATGGCCGAGATGGAGGCGTTCCGCGCGCTGGGCGACCGGCGGGGCGTGGCGGTGCTGGAGGACGCGGCGCAGGCCATCGGGGCGCGGCGGACCACGGCGGACGGGCGCCGGATCACCACCGGCACGCTGGGCGACGCCTGCGCCCTGTCGTTCTTCCCCACCAAGAACCTGGGCGCCTTCGGCGACGCGGGGATGACCGTCACCAACGACGGGGCCACGGCGGAGCGGCTGCGGAAGCTGCGGGTGCACGGCGGGCGGCAGATGTACCACCACGAGGAGGTGGGCTACAACTCGCGCCTGGACGCGCTCCAGGCCGCCGTGCTCTCCGCCAAGCTCCCGCACCTGGAGGGGTGGAGCGCCCGGCGGCGCGAGCACGCCCGCTTCTACGACGAGGCGCTGGCGGGGCTGGAGGGCGTCACCACGCCGGCGGTGCTCCCCGGGAACGAGTCCATCTACAACCAGTACACGCTGCGGGTGCACGGCGGGCGCCGCGACGAGCTGGCCGCCTGGCTCCGGGAGCGCGGGGTGGGCAGCTCGGTGTACTACCCGGTGCCGCTGCACCTGCAGGAGTGCTTCGCGTACCTGGGCTGCCGCGAGGGGCAGTTCCCGGAGTCGGAGCGCGCCGCCCGGGAGGTGCTCTCCATCCCCGTGTTCCCGGAGCTGAGCGAGGAGCAGCGCGCGCACGTGGCCGCCTCCGTCCGCGCCTTCTTCGGGGCATAGCGGGGGCGTGTACGTCGTCGCGCACAACGGCTCCGCCATCCTGGGCGGGGGCGAGATCGGCACGGCGCTCCTGCTGGCCGGGCTGCGGGGGCGCGGCCACCGGGTGAAGATGCTCTGCCGCGACGCCGGGATGGCGGAGCGGGTGGCCCGCTACGGGATCCCCACCGGGGTGGCCCACGTGGGCGGCGGCGCGATGCTCCCCGACGCGCTCCGCTTCGCCGCGGCGCTGCGGCGCGAGCGGCCCGACGCGCTGGTGCTGACCACCTTCAAGAAGGTGTTCCTGGCGGGGATGGGGGCGCGGCTGGCCGGGGTGCCGCGCGTGGTGCAGCGCATCGTCCTCTCCAGCGACGTCCCCCGCAGCGCAGCCTACCGCCTGGCGCTGCGCCGCTGGGTGGACGTGGTCACGCTGAACGCGGGCGTCATGCGCCCCGCCTTCCTGGCCGGCGACCCGGAGCTGGACCCCACCCGCGTGCGCACCGTCTACGACGGGGTGCGCGTCCCGGAGCGCACGCTGGAGCCGGGCGCGGTACGCCGCTCGCTGGGGCTCCCCGCGGGGACGCGGACGGTGGGCGCGGTGGCCCGGCTGGCGAAGCAGAAGCGGCTGGAGCGCCTGCTGCGCGCGGCGGCCCTGCTCCCGGACGACGTGCACTGCGTGCTGGCGGGCGAGGGCGAGGAGCGCCCCGCGCTGGAGCGCCTGGCCGCGGAGCTGGGGATCGCCGGGCGCGTGCGCTTCCTGGGCTTCCGCGCCGACGTGGGCGACGTGCTGGACGCGCTGGACGTGCACGTGGTCTGCTCCGACCGGGAGGGGATGGCGAACGCCATGCTGGAGGCGATGGCGGCCGGCGTCCCCGTGGTGAGCACCCCGGTGAGCGGGGCGGAGGAGGCGCTGGAGCCGCTCCCGGACGGCCGGCGCCCCGGCCTGGTCGCCGGCCCGGAGCCGGGGGAGATCGCCGCGGCGGTCTCGGGGATCCTGGCCGACCCGGCGCGGCGCGCGGAGATGGCGTCCGCGGCGCGGGAGCGGGTGGAGGAGCGCTTCTCGTACGAGGGGTTCCTGGACCGCTGGGAGCGCCTGCTCGCGGAGCGCCCGTGAGCCGCTCGCTGAAAGTGGCCGTGCACGTGGACGGCCCCACGGTCCGCGGCAACGAGCGCCAGGTGCTGCTGCTGGCGGAGGAACTGGAGCGCCGCGGCCACCGCGTCGTGGCCTCCTGCCGGGCGGGAGGCCCGGTGCGGGAGGCGTTCGGCCGCCTGGGGATCCGCACCACCGGCCTCCGCCCGCGGGGCGACCTGGACGCCTGGAGCGCCCTCCGCTTCGCAGGGTGGCTGCGCCGTGAGCGCCCGGACGCCGCGCTGCTGACCTCGTGGGTGCGCGCGCTGGGGGCGGGGTGGGCCGCGCGCGCCGCGGGGGTGCCCCGCGTCGTCCTGCGCATCGGCGAGGTGCACGCGATCCCCCCGGGCGCGGCGGGTTGGAAGGCCCGGCGGGCGCTCGTCCGCTACACCGATGCCGTGGTCGCCAACTCCCGCGCCGTCCGCGACCACCTGTTCGCCTCGGTGCCGGGGCTGGCGCCGGGGGCGGTGTACTACGTGCCGAACGGGGTCCGGCTCGCCCCCGCGCCGCCGGCCCCGCTGCGCGAGGAGCTGGGGATCCCCGCCGGCGCGGTGGTGGCTGCGGGGGTGGGCGGGCTGGAGCGGCGCAAGGGCTTCGACCTGCTGGTGGGGGCGCTCGCCCGCGCGGGGGACCCCGGCCTGCACGCGGTGGTGGCCGGCGAGGGGCCGGACCGCGCCGCGCTGCGGGCCCTCGCGGAGTCGCTGGGCGTCGCGGACCGCGTGCACCTGCTGGGACAGCGCTCGGACGTGGCCGCGGTGCTGGCCGCCGCCGACCTGTTCGTGCTGAGCAGCCGCAGCGAGGGGATGTCGGTGGCCATGCTGGAGGCGGCGACGGCGCGCCGGCCGGTGGTCTCCACCGACGTGGGGGGGGCATGGGACGTGCTCGCCCCGCGCGACGGGCGCCCCGCCGCGGGGTGGATCGTGCCGCGCGACGACGAGCGCGCCCTGGCCGGGGCGCTCCGCGAGGTGGCGGGGCTCCTCCGCTCCGACCGGGCGGCGGTTGAGGCGCGCGTTGACGAGGCCGCCTGGCGGCTGGACAACTGGCTCACGGTGGAGCGGATGATGGATGGCGTGGAGGCGGCGCTGCTCGGGCTGCCGTGGGACGGCGCGGGGACGGGTCCATGTCGCTGAGGTACCCGGGGCGCCGCGTATGCGTGGTGCTGCTCACGGGGCTGGGAGACGTGGTCAACGGCCTCCCCCTGGTGAACGCGCTCAAGGACCACGACCCCTCGCTGCACGTCACCTGGGTGGTGGAGCCCATGCCGGCCCCCATCCTCCGGCCGCACCCCTCCGTGGACGAGGTGGTGGTCTACCGGAAGAAGCTGGGGGTGCGCGGGGTGTGGGAGCTGGCGCGCGAGATGGCGGGGCGCCGCTTCGACGTCACCCTGAACCTGAACGTGCGCGCCAAGAGCATCTGGCCCACGCTCCTCTCCCGCGCCCCGCACCGGGTGGGCTTCGAGCGCGGGCGCTCGTACGAGGGGGTCTGGCTGGCCTCCAACCACCACCTCGCGCCCCGCCCCCGCGCCCACACCGCAGACATGTTCCTGGAGTTCGCGGAGCACCTGGGCGTCCCCGTGGGGACGCCGGAGTGGCGCATCGCGTTCACCCCGGAGGAGCGGCGCGAGCAGGCGGAGTTCTTCGCGGAGATGGACCGCCCGGTGGCGGCGGTGGTGCCGGCCTCGGCCATCCACCGCAAGGACTGGCTCCCGGACCGCTGGGCGCGCGTGGTGGACGCGCTGCAGGGGGACTTCGGCTTCCGGGCGGTCATCGTGGGCGGGCGCGGCGAGCGCGAGACCCGCATCGCGCGGGAGATCATGGAGGCCGCGACCACGCGGCCGCTCTCCGCCATGGGCGACCCCATCCGCCGCATGACCTGGATGCTGGACGGGAGCGCGCTGGTGGTGGCCCCCGACACCGGGCCGCTGCACATCGCCCGCGCACTCGACGTGCCGGTGGTGGGGCTGTACGGGCACACCGGCCCCTGGCGCGCGGGGCCGTTCCGGAAGTACCAGGACCTCTGGGTGGACCGCTTCACCGAGCCCGGCGAGGAGCCCGACCCCTCCGACTTCAGCGCGAAGTCCGGGCGGATGGAGCAGGTCACGGTGGAGGACGTGCTGGAGCGCGTGCAGCGCGCCGTGGACCGCTACGGCGCCGGCCGGACCCCCCGCCGCCCGTGAGCGCCGCCCTCACCCGGCTCGCTTGAGGCTCGCCACCCTCTCCCGATGCCGCGAGAGGGGAGCACGACGGACCCCCTCCCCCGGCCCCTCCCCGCAAGGGGGAGGGGAGAACAGCGGGAGTTCGCCGTGGCTCCAAAGCCTGCGTGAGGGATGCGAGCGCGAAGCGGCGAGTCCCGCGCTTTTTGCGGGGCTCGCCTCCGTTGGGCTGCGTTGTTTGCAGCCCTACGGAGCCGCAGCCCGACCCGAGCGCCAGCGAGGGGCACGCCCAACCCAATCAGTTGCAGTCCAACGAAATGAGCCTGAACGACACAGCACGGATCCTGGTGACCGGTGGGATGGGCTTCATCGGGAGCAACTTCGTCCGGCTGCTGCTGGCCGAGAAGCCGGGGTGGCAGGTCTGGAACCTGGACCTGCTCACCTACGCCGCCAACCCCGAGAACCTGGCCGACGTGGCCCCCGCCGCCGAGGCGGAGGGCCGCTACCGCTTCGTCCGCGCCGACGTGGCGGACCCGGAGGCCGTGGCACGCTGCCTCGCGGACGCCGCCGTGGACGCGGTGGCGCACTTCGCGGCGGAGAGCCACGTGGACCGCTCCATCGCCAGCGCTGCGCCCTTCGTCCGCGCCAACGTGGTGGGGACGCAGGTGCTGCTGGACGCGGCCCGGGCGGCCGGCGTGGAGCGCTTCGTCCACGTCTCCACCGACGAGGTGTACGGCGACCTGGAGCCGGACGAGCCGCCCTTCACGGAGGAGACGCCCATCCGCCCGTCGTCGCCGTACAGCGCCAGCAAGGCCGCGTCCGACCACCTGGCGCTGGCGTACCACCGCACCCACGGGATGGACGTGCGGGTCACCCGCTGCTCCAACAACTACGGTCCCTACCAGTTCCCGGAGAAGCTGATCCCCCTGATGCTGGTGAACGCGCTGGAGGGGTGCCCGCTCCCGGTGTACGGCAGGGGCGAGAACGTCCGCGACTGGATCCACGTGGAGGACCACTGCCGCGGCGTGCTGGCGGCGCTGGAGCGGGGGACGCCGGGGCGCGTCTACAACTTCGGCGGGGCCAGCGAGCGCCGGAACCTGGACGTGGTGCGGGAGATCGCGCGCGCCGTGGGCGCCTCCGAGGAGCTGATCCGCTTCGTCACCGACCGCCCGGGGCACGACCGCCGCTACGCCATCGACTTCTCTCGGGCGCGGGAGGAGCTGGGGTGGACGCCGGGGCGCACCTTCGAGGAGGGGCTGGCGGAGACCGTCCGCTGGTACCTGGAGAACCGCGGCTGGTGGGAGCGGGTGCGCGACGGCGCGTACCGGGAGAGCGCGGAGATGATCCGGAGCTGGGGCGGCGCGGACGCCCGGGCGGTGGCCCGGTGAGCGCCGCCGGGCGGGGCGAGGCGCGCCCCACGCTGGCCCACCGGGCGGAGTACCTGCTGGCGCGCGGCCTGGAGGGCGCGGTGTCGGCGCTCCCGGAGCGCCTGGCGGAGGGGCTGGGCGCGAGGGCGGGCGGGGTGGCGGGCGGACCGCTGGGGATCCGGCGCTCCGTGGTGGAGGAGAACCTGCGCATCGCCTACCCGGACGCCCCCGAGGAGTGGATCCGCGAGACGGCGCGCGCCGCGTACCGCCACCTGGGGCGCGAGGCGGCGGCCATCCTCCGCCTCTCCCGGCTGGACCGGGAGGAGGTGGTGCGGCGCACCGAGACGCGCGGCTGGGACGAGCTCCAGGCCGCGCTCGGCGAGGGGAAGGGGGTGATCCTGGCGACCGGCCACTACGGCAACTGGGAGATCGCCGCGGCCGCGGTGGCCGCGCGTGGCGTCCCCATCTCCGCCATCGTCAAGCGCATGGGGAACCGGCTGGTGGACGCCCGCCTGGAGGCGCTGCGGCGCCGCCTGGGGGTGGAGACCATCGAGATGCACCAGGCGCAGCGGCAGGTCCCCCGCGTGCTCCGGCAGGGCGGGGTGGTGGGGATCGTGGCCGACCAGGACGCGCGCCGCTCCGGCGTCTTCGTCCCCTTCTTCGGGCGGCCGGCCTCCACCCACCGCGGCACCGCGCTCTTCGCCCTGCGGCTGGGGACGCCCGTCTTCGCCTGCACCGCGCGCCGGCTCCCGGGCCGCGAGGTGCGCTACGAGGTGAGCGGCTACCGCGTCCCGGTGCGCTCCACCGGCGACCTGGAGGCCGACGTGGCGCGGCTCACCGGGCACCTCGCCGCGGCGCTGGAGACCGACGTGCGGGCCGCGCCGGAGCAGTACTTCTGGTTCCACCGCCGCTGGAAGACCCGGCCTCCGCCGGAACCCGCTCCCGCCGAACAGGGTATCGACAGACCTGAGGACGGGCCCGAATCCACACCCGCCGACCGAGCGTGATCTACATCTGCATCCCCGCGCTGGACGAGGCGCAGACCATCGGGGTCCTGCTCTGGAAGCTCCGCCGCGTCATGGCGGAGTTCCCCCGCGACTACGAGGTGCTGGTGCTGGACGACGGCTCCTCGGACGCCACCGCCGAGGTGGTGGAGCCGTACGCGCGCGTCCTCCCGGTGACGCTCCTCCGCAACGAGCGCACGCAGGGCTACGCCGCGTCGCTGGAGCGCCTGGTGCGGGAGGCGGTGGCGCGCTCCACGCACCCCAAGCGCGACGTGGTGGTGGTGATGCAGGCCGACTTCACCGAGGCCCCGGAGGACGTCCCCGCGCTGGTGCGGCGCATGGAGGGCGGCGCCGACGTGGTGGGCGGAGCGGCCGTGGCCGCGGGGCCGGAGCACGCGCGCGCGCTCCGCTGGGCGCGGCGCGGGCTCCCCTGGCTGCTGGGGCGCGCCGCGCTCCCGGCGGAGATCCGGGACCCGCTCTCGGGCTTCCGGGCGTACCGCGTCTCGGTGCTGAAGCGGGCGCTGGCCGCCCGCGACGGGGCGCCGCTGCTCACCCGGCAGGGGTGGGCGGCCAACGCCGAGCTCCTCCTGGCCGTGGCGCCGCACGCGCGCCGCAGCGAGGGGGCCGACGTGTCGGTCCGCTACGACCGGCGGGACCGGGAGAGCCGGTTCCGTCCCTGGAACGCGCTCACCGAGGTGTGGCACCTCTCGCGGCAGGCGCCGCGGGCACGCGCCCCGGCCGAGCCGGCGAGCTGAGTGAAACGAGGGGGGTTGAATGCTGGATAGATTCGCGCGGACCCGCGCCTGGGCGGCCGCTCCGCTGGCCGCACTGCTCGCCGTCGGCGCCCTGGCCGACGGGAGCGCCTTCGCCGCGACGCGGCAGGGCATGGCGGACCCGCTTCCGGCCGGCGCGGCGGCGGTCCCCTTCGCCCCGGGCGAGCGGGCCGAGTACCAGGTGAAGCTGGGCGCGGTGTCGGTGGGGAGCGGCTCCATGCAGGTGGTGGGGATCGAGAACGTGCACGGCAAGCCCACGTACCACACGCGCCTGCGCATCTCCGGCGGGATCCCGCTGGCCCGGGTGGACGACAAGTTCGACTCGTGGATCGACGTGGTGGGCCTCTTCTCCCGCCGCTTCAAGCAGGACCAGAAGGAGGTCCGCTTCGAGCGCAACCGCACCTACGAGTTCTTCCCCGAGCGCAGGGAGTACCGGCGCCTGGACAACGGCGAGACGGGGAGCATCCCCACCGACCGGCCGCTGGACGACGTGTCGTTCCTGTACTACGCGCGCACCCTCCCCCTGAAGGTGGGGGAGACGTACACGCTGAACCGCTACTTCAAGGCGGATGGGAACCCGGTGGTGCTCAGGGTGCTCCGGCGCGACACCGTGCGCGTCCCCGCCGGGACCTTCCGGACGCTGGTGATCCGCCCCGTCATCAAGACGGACGGGCTCTTCGGGGAGGGCGGTGACGCCGAGGTGCACCTCTCCGACGACGACCGGCGCATCGTGGTGCAGATCCGCAGCCGCGTCCCGGTGATCGGCTCGCTGACCATGCACCTGCGCGAGTATCGGGCCGGGACCGCGCCGCGGTAGGCGCCCCGGTTTCGCGAGGCGGCGCCGGCCCGTAGTTTCCCGTCGCCCGAGGACGGAAGGGGACCCCGGCCAGCCGACGATGCCACACGACGACCACACTCCCGAGAGGTCCGCACCGGCCACGCGCCCGGAGGCGGACCTCTCGCGCGTCCGCACCGTCCCGGTGGGGGGGCGCCCCAACAAGGTCCTGGCCGAGCAGTACGCCTCGCCCCCGCCCGCGGACCCGGCGGAGCGGAGCTTCGGCGCGTTCCTGGGCTCGCTCCCTCGCATCCTCCAGGCGGAGGCGTTCCTCCAGGTGGCGGACGCGGTCGCGGCGGCCGTGCGGGCGGAGCGGGCGGTGGTCTGGATGCTCGGGGGGCACGTGGTGAAGACGGGGCTCGCGCCGGTCTTCATCGACCTGATGCGGCGCGGCGCGGTCACCCACCTGGCCTCCAACGGCTCCGCGGCGATCCACGACTACGAGATGGCGCGCTGGGGCGGGACCAGCGAGGACGTGGAGGCGGGGCTGCGCGACGGCAGCTTCGGCATGGCCGAGGAGACGGGGCGCGACATGAACCGCGCCTTTCGCCGCGGGATGGAGCGGGGGTGGGGGATGGGCGAGGCGGTGGCGCGCGACCTGGAGGGGCGCGGCGGCCTGGCGTACCCGGAGCTCTCGCTCCTCCTCCAGTCGCACCGGCTGGGGATCCCGTACACCATCCACCCGGCGCTGGGCGCGGAGATCATCCACCAGCACCCGGAGGCGGACGGCGCGGCCATCGGCGACACCGGGCACCGCGACTTCCGGCGCCTGGCCGCGGCGCTCCCCGCCCTGGACGGCGGCGGCGTAGTGCTGAACGTGGGCTCGGCGGTGGTGATGCCGGAGGTCTTCCTGAAGGCGCTGACGGTGGCGCGGAACCTGGGCGGGGGCCGGCCGGGGGGCTTCGTCACCTGCGACCTGGACATGCTGCGGCACTACCGGCCCCGCGTGAACGTGGTGGAGCGGCCCACGCGCTCGGGTGGGGGACGGGGGTTCCAGCTCACCGGCCACCACGAGATCATGGTGCCGCTGCTGGCGTGGGCGATCGTGGAGCGCCTGGACGTGTAACGCCGGATCGGGGTCGGGCGGGGGGGTACGGACCTGGGTTCGGGCGTGCCCCTCGCTGGCGCTCGGGTCGGGCTGCGGCTCCGTAAGCGGGCAGACTACGCCCGCTAACGGAGGCGAGCCCCGCAAAAAGCGCGGGTCTCGCCGCTTCGCGCTCGCATCCCTCACGCGGGCGCCCAGCCGGGGGCGGGGCGGCTCGTGGACCGGCCCGTGGATCGTCTACTGGTGCACTCCCGCGGTTCCTGCCTATACTGTCCGGAAAGCCTCGTTCGTCTCCCCTCCGCCCAGGGCCATCCATGCCGCACCCGCGACCCCTGCTCCTGCCGGCCCCGGCAGAGCCGTTTCCCGGCTGGATCAACGTCAGCGAGGTCCCCGGCGAGCTGGGCGGGCTCCTCCTGGTGCTCTACCGCAACGTGCACGTCTGGGCGGAGACGACCCCCCCGGAGCGCGGGCGGCTCTTCGCGGGCGGGGACGACGTCTGCGCGCAGCTCGACCGCCTCGCGCCCGCGGAGCCCCTGGCCGGCGCGCTGCGGGAGCTGTGCGAGCTGCGCGGCGCGCCCGAGCGCGCCCGTCCGGCGGCGGTGAGCCGGGCGTGCGACACGGTCTCGGAGTGGGCGGAGGGCGAGGGGCACGCCGGCACGGCCGTCGCCTGGGCGCGGGCGGCGGCGAGCACGTACCCGCCCAACGTCGCCGCCGCGTACCGGGTGGGGATCCTCGCCCGCCGGCGCGCGGACTACCCCACCGCGGAGGCGTGGCTCCAGCACGCCGGGGCGATGGGCCGGCGCCACGGCGACTGGTACGCGTACGCGCTCGCCCTCAACAGCCTGGGCACGCTGCACGTGCAGCGAGGCGAGTTCGCCCTGGCGCGCTCCCACCTCGCCAGGGCGCTCCGGGCCGCCCAGCGGCCCCGTGGGCGGGTGCAGGGCGGCCGGAAGCGCCTCCGCGTCCTGGAGGGGAGCATCCTGCACGACCTGATGACCGTCGCGGTCTACCAGGACGACTTCCGCGAGGCGGAGAAGTTCGCGGCGGAGGCTTTCGAGCGGATGCGCACCGGGCACCGCCGGCTGCCGCGTCTGGCGCACGACGTGGCCGGGCTCTGGATGGAGCGCGGACACTTCGGACGGGCATTGCAGGTGATCGAGGCGGTTCTGCCCCTCTTCCACAACCCACAGGCGCGGGTGCGAGTCCAGACGAACCTGTTGCGTGCTGCCGGCGCGGCAGGGAAGGAGAGCGTCTTTGATCGGCACTCCAGTCAAGCCTGGGCCCTGCTGGAGGCGATGGGCACCGAGGCACCCGCGGCATCATGGACATGCCTGGCGCACGGCGCCGCGTCACTCAGGCGTTGGGACCTTGCCGCCCAGGCGGCGATGCAGGCCATGGCGGCGGCAGATGCGCGACAGGAAACAGACCAGCTTGCAGAGATCCCCGCCCTCTTAGATTCGATTCGCCGGCGTCGGTACGCCGACATGAAGGCCGAGTCTGCGAGTGAACTGGAGGAACGTACAGCCAGAACTCTCGCGGCCGGGTTAGTCGAAAGCTTACACGCGATGCGGGCCGGGGAGTGATCCCTGGCCCGCAGTCATTCGTGTCAATTGCCGGAGCCGAGGAGGTTCCCCCCCCGTGCGTCTTCCAGGATGGAATCGGCGTCGAACAGGGCATGTGCGGCCGGCTCCGGGGGCACGGGTGCCGTGGGCGCCGCGGCCTGGCAGGCAGCCAGCAGGGAGAGGACGAGCGCGGCGAGCGGCAGGCGGGTGCGGTACATGGGCTTCTCCTGGGTTCGGCGGGCACCTGAATTGGTAAGGGAGTGCGCCCAACATACGCCTGGAAAAGCAGTTTAACCAGGATCCGTCCTCGTTATGTGTGGTCGCTTCGCGCCCCATTTTTGCGAACCGGCTGTCCCGTCACTTTTTGGGAAAACCGCCCCGACCCTTCCTGCCCAAAACGCATAAATTACGACGCTGCCGGGCCTTGATGCCCGTCCGGGCACACCGGCACCTTGGGACGTGGGGCGCAGCCGCCCCGACTCCACGATCCCGAGGCCGGGAGGCCAGATGCCGGACACACCCGGGCGCCCGCCGCGCCGCGCCGGCTCCGGAGACGACGCCGCGGATCCGCTGGCGCCGTTCATCGGCGCGGGCGATCCGCTGGACCACGCGCTCGCGCCCCCGTTCGACCTCCGGCGGGTGGAGCGCGCCGCCGCGCTGGTCCGGCCCGGCGCCGGCGAGCCCCGGACGACGCTCCACACGGAGCTGTGGCGTGAGCGCGCTCGTGCGGCTGCTGGAGCACCAGGAGCGCGGGTGGGAGTACGTGCGCCCGCTGGCACTGGCGGCCGAGGAGGCGGGGCGCGGGGAGGCCGCACCGCCGCACCCCGCGGCGGCGCTGTACCGCTTCGTCGACGCGGAGGTGGTGGACCTGTACCGCTACAACGCCTTCCGCTGCGCGCACATGGTACCCGGGACCGGCTTCGCGGGAGGTCCCCCCTCCACCGACGACATCGACGCGGAGACGGACCACTTCTACCGCTGCGTGGTGCTGCTGCGGATGGCCGCCGCGCACCGTCTCGCGCCCCCCGAGCTGCGGGTGGTGGCGAGCCACGCGGCCGGGCTGGACGGCTGGTACGCCGACTTCGCAGCGGTGTTCGCGCCCGCCGCGGAGGCGTTCCAGCGGCGCCTGCGCGGCTCCGGCCCGTAGCGGCGCGGCCCGCCGGCCTCGCGCCTCCCCGTCACGAACGTCTTGACTCCCAGGTGTACTATGTCACATAGTACACCATGCTTCCGTTCGAGGTGGTCCTCAGACCGGGCGAATCGCCCTACCGGCAGGTGGTCTACGCGGCCACCCGGGCGGTGGTCTCGGGCGAGCTGGCGCCCGGCTCGTCGTTTCCCTCGGTGCGGGAGCTGAGCCAGGCGCTGAAGATCAACCCCAACACAGCGCACAAGGTGGTCGCGCAGCTCGTGCGCGACGGGATCCTGGAAGTGCTCCCCGGCATCGGGACCACGGTCGCGGAGCAGCGCCCGTCCACGCCCGAGGAGCGGCGCCTGCTCCTCTCCGACGCCGTGGAGCACCTGGTGGTGGAGGCGAAGCGGCTGGGGCTGGACGAGGACGAAGTGCTGCACGCCGTCTCCGCGCGCTGGGCGGAGTTGTCGGGCGGCGGCGAGGCGTCGGCGCCCCTGGAGGGGGGCGCCGACGCGGGATGAACCGGGAGGGATCCAACCATGGCGATGATCGAAGCCCGCGGGCTCACCCACCGCTACGGGGGCGTCCAGGCCCTCGTGGACGTGGACCTCGAAGTCCCGGAAGGCGCCCTCTACGCCCTCCTGGGGCCGAACGGGGCGGGGAAGACGACGCTCCTCCAGATCCTGACGGGCCTGCGGCGGCCCACGGGAGGCCGGGCGTCCGTGCTGGGCAGGGACGTCTCGCGCCAATCCGTGCAGGACCGCGGTCGGATCGGGTACGTGGCCGAGGGGCAGCGCCTGCCCGGGTGGATGACGCTGGAGCGGCTGGAAGCCTACCTCGCCCCGCTCTACCCCGCCTGGGACCGGGCGCTGGCGGGCGACCTGCGCCGCCGCTTCGACCTGGACCCGCGGCGCAGGATCCGCAACCTCTCCCGCGGGCAGCGGATGAAGGCGGCCCTGCTGTGCGCGCTCGCCCCGCGCCCCCGCCTCCTGCTGCTGGACGAGCCCTTCTCCGGGATGGACGCTCTGGTCAAGGACGAGCTGGTCCACGGCCTCCTGGAGTCCTCCGGGGCGGAGGGGTGGACGGTGCTGGTGTGCTCCCACGACATCGGCGAGCTGGAGACGCTGGCCGACTGGGTCGGCTTCCTGGACGCGGGGCGGCTGACGCTCTCCGAGCCGATGGAGGTGCTGCGCGACCGGCTCAAGCGGGTGGACGTGGTGGCCCGGAACGGCGCCGACCTCCTCCCCGCCGAACTCCCGGCGGAGTGGCTGTCGGTGCAGAGGTCGGGGCCGCGGGTGAGCTTCCTGCTCAGCGCCGCGGGCGATTCCGTGGGCGGCGCGGAGCTGGAGCGGTGGTTCCCTGAGCCGGCGCGCATCGACGTGAGGCCGGCGTCGCTGCGGGAGGTCTTCGTGGCCCTCGCCAGGGCCGGCGCCGCACGAACCCACGCTGGGGAGGTCTCCCGATGAGATGGCATGCGCAGGTGCTCCACGTCGGCGGCAAGGACCTCCGCCACGCCGGCTGGCTCCTCCTCGCCTACACGGCGGTCGCGGCCGCGGCCACGGCGGCAGTGGTCGATCGGAACCCGATGGGTACGCAGGTGGGCCCGGGCTGGACGCTCTCGCTGTTGCTGCTGGGGATGCTGGTGCTCGCCGTGCTGGTGC
>DATABU010000358.1:0-3770 GCA_036259415.1 Longimicrobiaceae bacterium | reverse complement strand
CGTGCGCTCGGCGTCGCCGGCGCCCCGCAGGCGGCCGGCGTCCAGCGGGATCCAGGTGGTGTCCGGCTCCGGGCCCGACCCGCTGCGCAGCAGCATCAGCGTCACTTGGGGGGCGTCGCCCACCATCACCTCCACCGGGGCGGAGTCACCGCCGGGGTAGACCAGCAGGTCGCCCGGCCCTGCCGCGGACGCATGCTCCATCACCAGGACGCTCCCCGGGGCCATCTCGCGCGCCAGCGCCAGGACCCGGCCCATCCGCTCGCGCTCGCCCATGGCCGCCCCGGGGAAGCGCGCCCCGAAGAGCGCGCGCCCGGCGGCGGCGTACGCGGGGCGGCTCACCACGTCGCGGAGCGGGGCCGTGGCCGCGCCCGCCGCGCCGGGGAGCGCGGCCAGGTCGCGCTCCCAGCGCCGCACCTGTGCCGGGTCGCCGCGCAGCGAGGCCAGCAGGAGCGTGGTCCGCCCGTCCGGCCCCGGCGATGCCATCACCAGGGCGTCGCGCGCCCAGGGGAGCGCCGCCACCCGGCGCTGCGCTTCCTCCGCGCCGCCGGGGAGGCGCACCGAGGCGTACCACCCCAGCGTCTCCGTCCGCCGCACGGGGAGGGTGCACGCGACCGCCAGGAGCAGCACGCCCGCCAGCACCGCCGCCAGCCGGACGGCCGGGGGGACGAACGCGGGCCGCCCGCGCGCAGGACGCGTCCGCTCCCGCTCCCGCGCGTCCGCGGTCCGGTGCAGCCAGGCGGCCACGGCGGGGAAGCTGTCCCCGTACTCCTCGCGGCGGAGCGCCTCAAGCTCGCGGTCCATCTCGCTCATCTCTCCCTCCCTGCGTCGATCTCGTTGAGCAGGCGCAGCGTGGCCTCCTCCACCCCCTCGCGCGGCGCGGCGGCGTCCGGGCGCCCGCCCGCCTCCAGCAGCGCCCGCGCACGCCGCCGGGCGCGGCTCAGGCGCGACTTGGTGGCGGAGAGGCTGCGGTCGCCCTGCACCGCCCCCACCTCCTCCAGCGAGAGCCCCGCCACCTCGAAGAGGAGGAGCGCGGCGCGGTCGCGGTCGGGGAGCCGCCCCAGCGCGGAGAGGAGCGCCGCCCGCCCCGGGGCGTCCGGGCGGCCGCGGAGGACCGCCGGCATCGCCCCGGCCTCGTCCGCCTCCGCCAGGGGGACGAAGCGGCGCCAGAAGTGCCGCCGGGCGGCGGCGTGGAAGCACTGCGTGACGATGCGGAAGAGCCAGGAGCGGAACTTCGCCGGGTCGCGCAGCGAGCCGTGGTGCTCCAGCGCCTGGAGGAGCGCCTGCTGGAGCACGTCGTCGGCCTCGCCGGGCGACCACCGCGCGCAGAGCGCGCGGCAGTACCGCGCCGCGTCGTCGTAGTGCGGCCGGAGGGCCTCGGCGAAGGCGTCCGCGTCCACTCGCTCGTCCGCTACGCGGCGGCGTCGCCGCAGAGGTGCACCCGCCGCGTGCTGTACGAGATGAACACGCGGCACGTGCGCATCAGGTCGGCGCCCACCAGCATCGCCGGGCGGTCGCCGAAGCCCACCGCCCGGAAGACGGGGAGGTCGGAGATGCGCATCTCCAGCGGGGGGAAGCGGAGCCCCTCCACCCCCACCTCGTCGAAGCGCCAGCGGTGGCTCTCGATGGTGTCGCCGGAGATCCCGCCCGCCGCGCGGCTCGCCACCAGCCCGGGGGTGGCCCGGGTCACCCCCGCCCCCGCTGCGGCGCGCCAGTTCAGGGTGCTCAGGTGGGCGCCGCTGTCCAGGATGGCCCGCGCGACGGTGTCCCCCACCGCCACGTCGAAGGCCACGAAGCCCGGGACGGAGGCGAGGTTGGCGAGCGTGGCCGGGGCGCGGGGCGGGGCGGGCGGCGCGGCGCCCTCCCGGAGCCGCCAGAGCCGCAGCCGCCGGCCGGGGACGTCGATCTCCACGTCGAAGGCCCGCAGGAAGTCCACCCCCAGCACCCCGGCGTAGGGCGGCCCCTCGGAGCGGCGGAAGCGGGCCACGTCCGTGACCACCGCGTGCATCCCCTCCACCGTCTCCCCTCCCACGGTCACCGGCGGGAGGGCGAGGCGCGGGAGCCTGGTCGGCCCGCTGGCGCCCATCACCTGCACGCTCTCCCCAGCGGCGGGGTCCAGCCCCAGCAGGTCGCGCGTCGCAGGGGAGATGACGCTCCCCCCCGCCGCGGTGTCCAGGATGAAGACCAGCGAGTCGCGCCCGGCGATGCGCACCGGCACCAGGATGCGCCCGCTGTCCTCGGTCAGCGGCGCCTCGGCGTACGGGACGGGGGAGCGCGGGGCGGCCGCCGCCGCGGGCACCGCGAACGGGCGCCAGCGCACCTCGGCCGCGCACTCCGTGGAGAGCCCGCGGTGGGACCCGGCGGCGATGAAGCGCGCGGCGAGCTCCTGCGCGCACCCCGGGAGCACCGGGCCGTGCGCCGCGGCGGGGACCACCACGTGCAGCGAGTTGCGCAGGTAGCGCCGCGCCCGCTCGCCCATGGCCGGCGGGGTGGCGGGGTCCGCGCCGCCGGAGACCATCAGCACGGGGACGTCGGAGCGGAAGGGCTCGTGGAAGTCGGCGGGGAGGGCGGCCCGGGGCCACCCGGCGCAGGCCGCCGTGATCCCCGCGGCCTCGCGGAGGAAGGTGCCGTCCTCGCGCCCGGCGTCGGCCGGGGTGATGCGGGGGGCGTCCTCGGAGCAGACCACCGACAGGTACATCCCACGGGGGATGGGGCCGTAGACGGCGGGGACGACCTGCGAGAGCACCGGCGCCAGCGCCTCCGGTCCGCGCTCGGCCGTCCCGTGCACCAGCTGGGGGATCATCTGCCGCGTGGTGCTCCCCAGCAGCAGCGTGTAGAGCGTCTGCGAGAGCAGGTCGCGCGTGAGCGGGAGCGTCACCGTGTCCCCCGACGCGGGGTCGCGGAGGTGGACGGGCGCGGGGTCGCGCTCCGCCCGGGCGAACACCGAGTCCAGCTCTGCCGGCAGGCGCGGGTACGCGGCCGAGCACGCCGCGTCCGCCGCGCAGTCGGCCAGCACGCGGTCCAGCGCGGCCTGCGCCGCCAGCGAGCCCTCCAGGGGGATGTTGAAGCCGACGGGCGCGACGGCGCGCATCAGCACGCTCCGCGTCCGCTCTGGGTGGCGCCGCAGGTACTCCTGTGCGACCCGCGTCCCGTACGAGATCCCGAACAGGTTGACGCGCTCGTACCCGAGCGCCGCGCGCACCGCCTCCAGGTCGGCCACGGCGGCCGGGGTGCCGTACATGCGAAGGTCGGCGCGGGCCTCCAGCTCCTCGCGGCACTCCCGCAGCTGCGCCGCCTCGGCGCCGGGCGCCGCCCGGCGGGCGTTCCGGGTCCAGCTCCCGCCCCCGCAGGTCAGCGCGTTGGAGGCGCCGGTCCCCCGCTGGTCCACCAGAACCACGTCGCGCTCCCGCTGCACCGCGGCCAGCGGCGGGAGCACCTGCCCGGCCACCGCGGTCGCCGGCTGGCCGGGCCCGCCCGCGATCACGAACACCGCGTCCGGCGCGGGCGTGGCGCTCTCCGCCGGGATCACGGCCACCCGCAGGCCGATGCGGCGGCCCGAGGGGGCCGCCCGGTCCTCGGGGACCTCCAGCGTGCCGCAGCGCGCGGGCCTCTCGACGCCGGGGAGGGAGCACGGTTCCAGCGCCAGGCGCGGCGCCTGGCCGTGCGCCCCGGCGGCTCCGCCGAGCAGCAGCGACGCCGCGGCGAGGAGGCTCGGGGTGCGGATGTATGTCTGCATGGGGCTTCCGGTCGGTGACGGGGGCAGCGTGGGGGGG
>DATABU010000357.1:0-1512 GCA_036259415.1 Longimicrobiaceae bacterium | reverse complement strand
GGCGCTCCGGTCCAGCAGCACCAGCTCCGCCGTCCCCCGCTGCCGCGGGAGCCAGGCCGGCCCCGCCGCCGCCGCGCCGAGCAGGACCAGGAGCAGCATCCGCAGCGCCAGGAGGAGCAGGTCAGTGGGCCGGCGGCGGAGCCGGACGGCGGTCCGCGCGTCGGGCGCGAGGAAGCGCGCCGTCGGGAGGGGGGCGCGCTCCGGCGGGCGCCGCGCAACCAGGTGCAGCAGCAGCGGGAGCAGCGCGGCCGCCAGGCCGGCGGCGAGCAGCGCGGGGCGGGCGAGCTGGAGCACGCGGCTACACCCTGCGCGAGCGGGCCCAGCGGATCAGCCCCCGCTCCACCGGCTCGGCGGTGGAGAGGGGGACGTACTCCGCGCCCCGCTCCCGCAGCCGCGCGGCCAGGCCGTCGTAGTAGGCCCGCACCCGCTCGGCGTAGCCGGGGTCCGCCGCGGGCGCGGCGTCGATGCCGGGCCCCGGGCGCTCCGGGTCGAAGAAGCGACCCTCGCCGGGGGGGCGGGTCCCCTCCTCCGCCGGGGTGAGCACGCGGAAGACGACCGTCTCGTCGCCCCGGGCTCGCAGCCGCCCCACCGCCGCGACCGTCGCATCGGCCGCGCCCTCCTCCAGCAGGTCGGAGACGAGCACCACCCGCCCCGGCCGCCGCAGCCGCTCCCCGGCCAGGTCCAGCGCCGCGGCCGCGGGGGCGTCGCCGTCGGGACGCAGCCGCTCCAGGCGGACGAGCAGGTCGTGCAGCTGACCCCGGCGCGAGCGCGGCGGGAGCGCCATCTCCGCCCCCCGCCCGAAGACCGCCAGCCCCACCGCGTCGCCCGTGCCGAGCATCACGTGCGCCAGCGCCGCCGCCACGTACGCCGCGTAGCGCAGCTTGGCGACGCCGCCGGGCTCCGCGTAGCCCATGGAGGCGGTGGCGTCCACCACCACCATCGCGCTCAGGTTCGAGCGCTCGCGGAACTCCCGCACGTACAGCCGGTCGGTGCGCCCGAACACTTTCCAGTCCAGCCGGCGCACGTCGTCGCCCTGCTGGTACTCGCGGTGGCGGGCGAACTCCTCCCCCGCGCCGTGGTGGGGCGAGCGATGGATCCCCGCCACGAACCCCCGCGCCACCGTCCGCGCGACCACGTCCAGGCCGCCCAGGCGCTCCAGCAGGCCGGGTGGCAGGAAGGTCGGGTTCATCAGGGGAGGGCTCCGGGTTCGGGCGTGCCCCTCGCTGCGCTCGGGTCGGGCTGCGGCTCCGTAGGGCAGCAAACTACGCTGCCCAACGGAGGCGAGCCCCGCCAAACTACCGGCGGGTCTCGCCGCTTCGCGCTCGCATCCCTCACGCAGGCCGTAGAGGCTCGTTCACCCTCCTCCCCGTCTCCTGGCATCGGGAGAGGGTGGCTAGCATCCAGCGAGCCGGGTGGGGGCGCACCGGGCGCCGCGGACGCGCCCGGCACCCTGCCCCACCCGAGAGATGCCCCTCCCCCGGAACGGGGGAGGGTCGCGAGCATCCAGCGAGC
>DATABU010000356.1:0-1815 GCA_036259415.1 Longimicrobiaceae bacterium | reverse complement strand
CCGCTCCCGGAGGGGCGCGAGGCGCGCTTCTGCCCCTTCTGCGGCGCGGCGCAGCGGGCGCTCCCCTGCACCGGGTGCGGGGAGTCGGTGGAGCCGGAGTGGAAGTTCTGCGCGGGGTGCGGGTTCCCGCAGCGCCCGGCGGCGGGCTCCTGACCGGGGTGGGAACGGCGCTTGCAAAGCCCGCGGGCGGCGAGCCGCGGGTGCCGGCGCCAGACTCGTTCCCGGTGAGGAGCATGCGGAAAGCGGAGCTGTGGGCGGTGGCGCTGCTGATGGCGGCGGCGCCGCTGGCAGGGTGCGGCGGGGAGCGGGCGGGGGGGGAGGACGCGGCCCGGGGCGCCGCGCAGGAGGAGCCGGACGACTCGGTGCTGCCGCGGCCGGCGGGCGTGGCGCTCCCCCAGGGGGTCACCGCGGAGATGGTGGGGGAGGGGCGGCGCCTGTTCGGCACGACCTGCGTGGTCTGCCACGGCCCGGACGCGCGGGGGACGCAGCTCGCCCCCTCGCTGCGGGACGGCGAGTGGCTGAACGTCTCCGGCGACTTCGGTGAGATCGAGCGGCTGATCCATACGGGCGTGCCCGAGCCGGAGGAGCACCCGGTTCCCATGCCCCCCGACGGCGGCGGCGTCTTCACCGCCGAGCAGGTGCGGTCGCTCGCGGCGTACGTGTACTCGCTGGGGCAGGGGAAGACGCAGGCCGTTCCGGCGGATACGGCGGTCGCTGGTGGAGGGTCTGGTTGAACGGCAGCGGCGGGGTTGGGCGTGCCCCTCGCTGGCGCTCGGGTCGGGCTGCGGCTCCGTAGGGCAGCAAACAACGCTGCCCAACGGAGGCGAGCCCCACGATACTACTGTGGGTCTCGCCCCTTCGGGCTCGCATCCCTCACGCGGGCGCCCAGTCGGGGCGGGTGGTGGGGCTCACCTCCGGGCGGAGGGGGGCCCTTTTCCTTCACCACCGGCCAGAGGGGCGTCGCGGTCGGTCCAGCGCCAGGCGTCCAGGATGCGGTCGGCGCGGGGACGAACCACTCCTCCAGCGAGGCCGGGTACTGGACGACCAGGTGGAACCAGCGGCCGGCGTGCCGGCCCAGCGCCACCCAGCCCGCGAGCGGCTCGCGGAGCGTGCCGCGGCTGTCGATGGGGTACTCCACGGTCGGCCAGGGGTGCCGGCGGACGGGCTCCAGCTCGGTGCGGTTCCCGGGGACGCGCACCCGCTCCGCGCGCCGCCCGGGTGGGCGGTGAAGCGGATCCCGTCCTCCTCGTCCAGCGTCACGACCTCCGGCCGCACGTCCGACGGGACGACGGTGCCGAAGTGGAGCGCGGACGCGTACGGCCGCGCCTCCGCCGTGTCGCCCCGCGGAGAGCGGCGGCCGCCGAAACCCAGCGCTCGCCACCGCCGCACGCCGCCAGCAGCCCGGCTACCAGGACCAGGGCGGGGCGGCGGAGGCTCCGGCGCGCGCTCACTACTGCGTCCGCTCGGCTGCGTCGGGCTGCGACCCGGGCTGGTCCGCCCCCGGCACGAAGGTGGTGTCGGTGGGGAGCGGCTCCGCGCTCGCGGCCGGCTCCGCCTCCTCGGGCGGCTCGTAGCCCCCGCCGCACCCGGCGAGGAGCGCCGCGGCCAGCAGCGCGATCGGCGCGTGTCGTGCGCGTCTCTTCATCGGCACCTCCGTGGCAGTCGTGACGCCGCGGCCCCCGCCGCGGGAGGCCACCCGCCGTCGCAAAGGCCGTTCCCAGGAGAGGAGGCGGGGGTGGGCGTGCCCCTCGCTGGCGCTCGGGTCAGGCTGCGGCTCCGTAGGCGGGCCAACAACGCCCGCCAACGGAGGCGAGA
>DATABU010000355.1:0-5472 GCA_036259415.1 Longimicrobiaceae bacterium | reverse complement strand
GGCGCGCCCTCGCCGGGCGTCGGGCGCGGCGCCGGAGCGCTCCACGGGTTCGTGGTGGACGCGGCGAGCCGCGCGCCCATCGCCGGCGCAGCGGTGCGCATCCGGGAGCTCGGCCGCGGCGAGACCTCGCACGCCGACGGCTCCTTCCACTTCGACCGGGTGGCCGCCGGGAGCTACACCCTGGTGGTGGAGCGGATCGGCTATGCCACCGTGCAGACCCCCGTCCGCGTCACGCACGCGGACACCGCCGCCGTGACGCTGCCGATCACGCCGTCCGCGCTCCAGGTCGGCGGGATCGTGGTCACCGGAAGCGGGGGCGAGCGCGGCGCGGGCGAGACGTACCGGCCCACCACGGCGGTGGGCGGGGCGGAGCTGCGCCGCCGCCTGGGGACGACCGTGAGCGCCACGCTCGCGGGCGAGGCGGGCGTCGCGCAGCGCTACAACGGCCCCGGCGGGAGCCAGCCGGTGATCCGCGGCCTGGGGGGCGACCGGGTGCTGGTGCTGGAGGACGGGGCGCGCACCGGCGACATCGCCGGGAGCGCCGCGGACCACGGCGTGATGGTGGAGCCGCTGACCGCCGAGCGGATGGAGGTGGTGCGCGGCCCCGCCTCGCTCCTGTACGGGAGCAACGCCCTGGGCGGCGTGGTCAACGTGATCCGCGAGGAGGTGCCCCGCTCCCTCCCCGACCGGCTGGCCGGCTCGGCGAGCGTGCAGGGGGAGTCCGCCAGCCGGGGGCTCGCGGCCGGCGGCTCGCTGCTCGGCGCGGCCGGGCCGTGGGCCCTTCGCGCGGAGCTCTCCGGCCGCAGGGCGGGGGACACCCGCACCCCGCTGGGCGACCTCCCGTCCACCGGCCTGGACGCGTACGGCGCCGGGGCGGGTGCGAGCCGCGTCGGCGCGGGCGGGTTCGCGGGGCTGGCCGTTCGCGACTACGCCGCGCGCTACGGCGTGCCCGGCACCTTCGGGGGGACCACCATTCCCGGGGCGCACGAGGGCGGGGTGGAGGTCGACGTCCGCCGCACCGCCGTTCGGGGCGAGGCGGCCCTCCTCCGCGGCGCCGGGCCGTTCTCGTCGGTGGAGGCGGACGCCAACCTGGTGCGCTTCCGCCACCACGAGCTGGAGCGGACGCCCGACGGCGGGGAGTTCGTCGGGACCACCTTCCTGCAGCGCCTGGGCACCTTCGGCCTGGTGGCGCGCCACTCCCACGAGGGCGGCGTGCTGAGCCGGGGCGCGGTGGGGGTGTGGGGCTTCGGCAAGGAGCTGGAGGTGGGGGGGCTCAGCTCCGGGAGCCGGTCGGCGCGGCAGTGGTCGCTGGCGGGGTTCGCGTACGAGGAGCTGGGCCGCGGCCCCTTCCGGGTGGAGCTGGGCGCGCGGTACGACTGGACCCGGATCGTGCCCCGCGACGCGCGCCCGGTCGCCGGGGTGCCGGTGGGGACCCGCGACTTCGGCGCGGCGTCCGGGAGCGCCGCCGCCGTGTTCCTGCTGGGCTCGGGGTGGCAGGCCGGGGCGCGCGCGGCCCGCTCGTTCCGCACGCCCTCCATCGAGGAGCTGTTCGCCCGCGGGCCGCACCTCGCGGCCTACTCCTACGAGATCGGGAACCCGCGGCTCCGTCGCGAGACGGGGCTGGGGACCGACCTGTTCGTGCGCCTGGCGCGGCCCGGCGTGCGCGCCGAGGCGACCGTCTTCCGCAACGACATCCGGGGCTTCATCCACTACGCGCCGACGGGGGAGATGGACCCCCGCTTCGGCCGCTACCCCGTGTACCGGGCGCGCGGCGACGACGCCGTGTTCACCGGCGCGGAGGCGTCGCTCCAGTGGGAGCCCGTGCGGGGCTGGGCCGTGGAGGCCACGGGGAGCTACGTGCGCGCGGACCGCGACGCGCCCGGCGGCCGCGAGCCGCTCCCCGCGATCCCGCCCCCGCAGGGGAGGTTCCGGGTGCGCCGCGACCTCCCCCGGTGGTTCGTGGAGGCCGGGCTGGAGGGCGCCGCGGCGCAGCGGCGCGTGGGGGAGTTCGAGCAGCCCACCGACGGCTACCTCGTCCCGAACGCGGGGGCGGGGATCCGCTGGGAGCGGAGCGGGAGGCTGCACTCCCTCACGCTCCAGGGCGACAACCTGACCGACACCGTCTGGCGCGACCACCTGTCGCGCGTCAGGGAGGTGGCGCCTCAGCCCGGGATCAACCTGCGGCTGCTGTACCGGCTGGACCTCTGAAGTCCCGCCGCCCGCCGCGGCGGCGGTCGGCGGCCGAGCCCCGGGCCGACCGGGGTGTGTCACCACCATCGAGGAGGAGAATCATGCGGATCAGGAACAGAGGAGCTTTCTTCGGCCGCCTGGCGCTGGCCACCGTGCTGTCGGCGGGGGCCGCGGCGTGCGACAGCTCCACGGAGCCGGACCACGACCACGACGAGGCGGTCGGCCTGGTGGTCCTCGACCACGCGACCGAAGAGACGCTGGTCACGGTCAACTCGAGCCGCCAGGTGACGGGGAGCCTTTCCGTCCAGGCGGGGCAGGAGCGCTCCATCGAGGTGTGGTTCGTGGGCGAGGACGGCGACCGGTTCGTGCCCGAGGGCGACCACTCGCTCGGCATCGCCATCGCCGACCCGTCGCGCGCGTCGATCCACATGCACGGCGACCACGGCCACTTCGAGGGGCTGCTGGCGGGGTCCACCACGGTGGTGTTCTCCATCGTGCACGGGAGCCACAGCGACTACGATTCGCCGGCCATTCCCATCACCGTGACCCCGTAGCGGACCACCCGGGGCGGGCGCGCCGCACGGCCGGAGCTCCCGGCCGCGCGGCGCGCCGCCGCACGCGGTGCTCCTGGCATCCGTACCCTCCGCCGCAGTAGCGCCCCGGCTGCGGCTCGGCGCTCAGCCCCGCTCCCAGAAGGGGGGCGGCTCGATGCCCAGCGCGCGCAGGTAGACGTATCCCTGCCCCCGGTGGTGGACCTCGTTGTCGATGATGTAGGAGAGCAGCCAGTAGCCCGTCCCCTCCCACTGCCCGAAGGCCGTGGCGACCTCCTGGAAGCGCTCCGGCGGGAGCTGCGCCCAGAGCCGCTCGATCTCGGCGGTGTCCTCGTCCCAGAGCCGGAGGATCTCCGCCTTGGTGGTGGGCTTCTGCGCCACGGGCTCGCTCCACTCGCCGGTGACCATCCCCCGGAGCGTGGGGACGGACATGCGGATGAACTCCCAGGCGAGCTCCGCGAACGGGCGCATCCCGCCGACGGAGTAGCGGAAGAGCTCGTCCTCAGGGAAGGCGTCGATGAGGCGGCGGGTCAGCGCCCGGTGCCCCTGCCAGTGCGCGCGGAGCTGCTCGGGGGTGACGACGGCGGCGGATGCGGGCGCTTCGGATGCCATGGCGGACCTCCAGGGGCCGGGACGAGGGCTGGACGGGCGGGTCGCGCGAACGTACGGCGGCGGCGCGGAAGCGGCAAGGCGCCGCCGGGCCTCCGCGCGGGACCCGCGGCGAACGGCCTGCGGGAAGTCACGACCCGGACGGCCCGCGCCTGCCTTCGGCTTCGCGGGCGCGCCGGCGGCCCTGCCAGCGCAGCACCATCCCGACGATTCCGGATCGTCCCGCGCGGACGAGGGTCCGCGTGACCAGCCGGTCGCGCCGGGGGCGGTCGCGGAGGCTCCGGGTGACGAAATTGCGCACGAACCCGATCCGGTACAGCGGCTCAACGATCCGCACCAGCAGCAGGGCTCCGCGCAGCTCTCCCGCCAGCGCGGGCCGAACCAGCACCGCGCGCAGCTGCGCCAGCGCGTCCTTCTCTCCTCTGCGAGTGCGGATCCAGGCGACGTAGAGCTCGATCCAGTCGCGGTCCGCCCCCTGTGGTCGCGACTGCAGCACGGTCGTGAAGTCTTCCAGGGCCCCGTCCATGTCTCCCCGGAACTGGAAGCGATAGAGGCCGCGCATCAGCCGGGCTTCAAGACTCAGCCCTGCGCCCTCGTCGATGGCACGGGTCAGGTTGTCATATGCGTCCGTGAGATTGAACCGGAGGTGGTTGATCACCGCCTTGGCGACGTGGGCATCCGCGAACCCCTCGACGGTCCCGTAGGCTTCGTCGACCCTGCTGACGGCCTGGTCGGCGTAGTCCTGGTCGACCGCGCAGCGCGCCAGCTCCACCGACTCCACGAGGCTCCATGCGCGAGCCATCCGGAACACGTGGCACTCGGTCCTCTCCCTCACCAGGTGCCCGGTCGCGGACAGGGCCCGCCCCAGGTCGTCCGCCCGGAGTGCGCGGGCGACCTCCACCATCCGCGGGCCCATCTCGCCCCCGCTGGCCAGCAGGCCCAGAACGGAACCGACCACGTCGTGGTCTCCCACGTACCAGAGAGGGAGCACACCCAGCCGGGTGTAGTACTCGTCCCGCTCCTCCGCGTCGGTCTCGCTCGCGGCCGGAAGGATGGCGAAGTGCTGGGCGGACCCTGCCTGGCGGGCCCTTCGGAGCGCCTTCCGGATCTTCCTGTCCTGGAGGCTGAAGCCCACGAAGAGGAACGCCGTGCTCGAGAACAGCTCCACCAGGTGTCCGAAGAGGGGGGAGGCCCTGGAATAGTGCTCCTCGTACTGCCTGCGGGTGAAGACCCGGTTCTCGTCCACCAGGTAGTCGCCGTGGATCTTCAGGAGCGGCAGCAGCCTGCGCTGTGCCGCCGAGAGCGCCAGCGCCGTGCTCGCCCCGTACACCGTGGGGCGGGGATCCAGCCCGCCCGCCCGGAAGGCGTGCTCCAGGACCCAGTCGAAGTTGGTGGACACCAGGAGGTTGAACCGCAGGAAGGGGAGCAGCGGGGCGACGCCCTGGACTTCGGGCGTGATCTTCTCGTGGTCGAAGGTCTCCAGTATGATCTCCTGGAGCCTGTTCCTGTCGTGGTCCCACAGCCGCTGCGCCGCGTGCTCGTATCGCTTCTCCGCGAGGAGAGGAGCGACCCGGTCGAGCAGCCCCATCCGCTCGGCCGCGCGGTGCAGGAAGTCGTACCACGTCGGGAAGCCGTAGGCGGCCGATATCCCGGCCCCCGCGAAGCAGCCCATGCGCTGGCGGCCGGCCCACATCACCTCGGAAAGCTGGAGGAATCGCCTCCAGTTGTCCGGGTGCGCACGGGTGAACGGCTCCAGCTCGGCATCGGTCGGGTTGAACCGGGAGCAGAATGCGGACAGCCACTCCGGACGCTGCTGAACGATCGGAGGAATGATCATCGGGCGTGAGGACAGGTAACGATGAATCCGGCCGCAGCGGGAACGGTGCTCAGCCTCTCGCGGCACCTGCCGTCCAGTCCAGCAGCGCGCGAGAGTCCGCCGGGTCGGCGGCGGCGAGCTGGCCGATCCCGTTGGCCGCCAGCCGGCGGGCCGCGGCGGCAGGGCGGCCGTCGCCGGCGGTGTCCGCGGCCCACTGGGCGTGCGCGGCGAGCAGGGCGGCCTCCAGCGCCCGTCCCAGCGTCAGCGCGAAGCGGCGCGCCCCCGCCTCGACCTCCTCCCGCCCCG
>DATABU010000354.1:0-4529 GCA_036259415.1 Longimicrobiaceae bacterium | reverse complement strand
GGGCGCCGGGCTACTGCGCCCCACGCCCGTCCACCCGCACCCCGGCTCCCGTTGACGCTCCCGGCGCTCGCCTCCGTCCTGCTGGAGATCCCGTTCCCCCGCATCGACCCGGTGGCCCTCGACCTCCCCGGACCGGTGGACGTCCGGTGGTACGGGCTCGGCTACCTGGCGGGGTTCTTCGTCGCCTACCTCATCCTGCGGCGGCTGGCCGGGCGCGGCTTCCTCCGCATGGAGCCGGACGCCGCCGGGGACCTGCTCACCGCGCTGGTGCTGGGGGTGATCCTCGGCGGGCGGCTGGGCTACATCCTCTTCTACGACTTCGCCAGCTTCCTCGCGAGCCCCGCCCGGATCTTCCGCATCTGGGAGGGCGGGCTCTCCTTCCACGGGGGCCTGCTGGGGGTGATCGTCGCCGCCTGGTGGTTCACGCGCCGGCACCGCGTCCCCTTCTTCAACCTGGGCGACGGGCTGGCGCTCGCGGTCCCCTTCGGCATCTTCTTCGTCCGCGTCGCCAACTTCATCAACGGCGAGCTGTACGGCCGTCCCGCGAGCGCGGACGTGCCCTGGGCGATGCGCTTCCCCACCGACCCCGCGGCGCTCCAGGCGCTGGGGGTGGACGCGCGGTCGATGCGGGACCGCGAGCGCGCCATAGAGACGGCGTACGAGACCGGCGCGTGGGACGCGGTCCGCGAGCAGGTGCCGCTCCGGCACCCCTCGCAGCTCTACGAGGCGCTCACCGAGGGGCTCCTGCTGGGCCTGGTCCTGTGGGGGGTGTACGCCTTCACACGGAAGCGGGGGACCCGCCTCCCGGACGGCACCTTCGGCGGGCTCTTCCTGCTGGGGTACGGGCTGTTCCGCAGCTTCGTGGAGCTGTTCCGGCAGCCGGACGCGCAGTTCACCGGCGCCGACGACCCGCTGGGCACGGTGCTGGGGCCGCTGACCATGGGGCAGACGCTCAGCCTGCTGATGATCCTGGGCGGCCTGGGGATCCTGGTCTGGAGCTGGCGGCGCGCGCAGCAGCCGCCCGCCCACGCGGCCGGGTAGGGGAGCCCCCCGCCCGACGCGCCCGGCCGCGGCTGCGCCTGGAACGACATGGGACACCACCACGGACACGGCCACTCGCACGGCCACGGTCACCACCACGGGCACGGCTCCGCCGGGGCGCGGAACCGCCGCCGCCTGACCGTCACGCTGGCGCTGGCCGCGGCGTACATGGTCGCGGAGGCGGTGGGCGGCTGGTGGGCCAACTCGCTGGCGCTGCTCGCGGACGCGGGGCACATGCTCTCCGACGTCGGGGCGCTGGCGCTCTCCCTCTTCGCCATCTGGATCGCGCAGCGCCCCGCCACCCCGCAGCACACCTACGGCTACTACCGCACCGAGATCCTGGCGGCGCTGGCGAACGGCGCCACCCTGATCGCCATCTCCCTGTTCATCTTCGTGGAGGCGTGGGACCGCATCCGCGAGCCGCAGCCGGTGGCCGGCGCGGTGGTGATGGTGATCGCGGTGGGCGGCCTGCTGGTGAACGTGGCGGGGCTCCTGCTCCTGCACGGCGGCAAGGACGAGTCGCTGAACGTGCGCGGGGCCTGGCTCCACCTGCTCACCGACGCGCTGGGGAGCGTGGGCGCCATCACCGGCGGCCTGCTGGTGTGGGCGTTCGGGTGGTACTGGGCGGACCCGGCGGTGTCGGTGGCCATCGGCGTGCTGGTGATCTACTCCTCCTGGCACCTGCTGCGGGAGAGCGTGGGGGTGCTGCTGGAGGGGACCCCGGGGCACATCGACGTGGAGACGGTGCGCGCGGCGATGGTGGAGGTGGCGGGGGTGGAGGAGGTGCACGACCTGCACGTCTGGACCATCACCAGCGGCATGGACGCCATGAGCGCGCACGTGGTGGTCGGGAACGGCGCGGGGGCGCGCTCCGGCGGCGAGATCCTGGCCGAGATCCACCGCCTCCTGCACGACCGCTTCGGCCTGCACCACATGACCGTGCAGATGGAGACGCCGGAGTTCCGGGCCACCTGCGAGGCGTGCGCGTGACGGCGCAGGGAGGTGCGAGGTGGGATCGCGGGGGCGCTCCGGCGGGGGCGCCCCCGCTGCTTTGGGAGGTGGGCTCCCATCTTGCAAGCCGGGCGGCCATGCCGGCCGAGCCGCCCCGTACCCCGTACCGACGACGCATGACGACGCAGGCCGCGGACGAGCCGCGATTCCGGGTCCCGATCACGCGGCCGGACGAGATCCTGGCGGAGCTCGGCCCCGAGGAGCTGCGCGGGTACCTCGTCGGGCTGAAGTCGCTGACGGAGGCGATCCTCGCCCAGCTGACGCTGCCGGAGCTGCTGCGCGAGCTGCTGGGCCGGCTGCGCGCGCTCCTCTCGGTGGACACGGCCACCGTGCTGCTCTGCGCGGACGACCGGGAGACGCTGGTGGTGCGGGCCTCGGAGGGGCTGGAGGAGGAGGTGGAGCAGCGGGTGGAGATCCCGGTGGGGCAGGGGATCGCGGGGGCGGTGGCGGCGCGGCGGCAGGCGGTGATCGTGGACGAGGTGTCGCGCTTCGACCCGGTGAGCCCCGCGCTGCGCCGGCTCTCCTCCATGATGCTGGCGCCGCTGCTCACAAAGGGCGACCTGCTGGGGGTGCTGCACGTGGGGACCCTCGAGCCACGCTCGTTCGCGGCGCGCGACCTGTACCTGCTGCAGGTGGTCGCCGACCGCGTGGCGCTCGTGATCCGCAACGCGCTGCTCTACGACCGGGCGCAGGCGGAGGCCCGCGAGCGAGAGCGGGTGGAGGCCGCGCACCGCGAGATGCAAGAGCGCTTCCGCGTGTACGCGGAGTGCGCCTCCGACGCGATCTTCGCCATCGACGAGGAGAGCGTGATCCAGTACGCCAACCCGGCGGTGGAGCGCATCTTCGGCTACCGCCCGGAGGAGCTGGTGGGGCGCGGGCTGTCCGTGCTCATCCCGGAGCGGATGCGCGAGGCGCACAGCGAGGGGATGCGGCACTTCGTCGAGACGGGGCGGAGGCGCATCCCGTGGGACGGCGTGGAGCTGCCCGGACTGCACCGCGACGGGCGGGAGGTCGCGCTGGAGATCAGCTTCGGGGTGTACACCCGCGAGGGCCGCTGCTTCTTCACCGGGATCGCGCGCGACGTGACGGAGCGCGTCCGCCACCAGGAGGAGCTGGAGTCGCTCGCCACGGAGCTGGAGGCGACGGTGGAGGAGCTGAAGTCGCGCACGGCGGAGGCGGAGGCGGCCAACCGGGCGAAGACGGACTTCCTGGCGGTTATGAGCCACGAGCTGCGGACGCCGCTCTCGGCCATCCTGGGCTACGCGCAGCTGCTGGAGCTGGGCCTCCCCGACCCGCTCCCCGAGGGCGGCCGCAGGCACGTGGAGCGGATCGGCGCCGCGGCCCGGCACCAGCTGGCCCTGGTGGAGGAGATCCTCACCTTTGCCCAGCTCCAGGCCGGCAGGGCGACCGTCCGGCGCGAGCCGATGGACCTCGCGGTGGTCGCGCGGGAGGCGGTGGACCTGGTGTCGCCGGCCGCCGCGAAGAAGGGGCTCGACGTGTCGATCGAGGCTCCCGGCGCGCTCCCGGTCCGCAGCGACCCGGCGCGGGTGCGGCAGGTGCTCGCCAACCTGCTCTCCAACGCGCTGAAGTTCACCGCGGAGGGTACCGTCCGCGTGCGGGTGGAGGCGGCGGGCGACCAGGCGGTGGTGACGGTGGAGGACAGCGGGCGGGGGATCTCGCCGACGGACGTGGAGCGGATCTTCGAGCCGTTCTGGCAGGTGCAGCAGGGCGCAGACCGCGAGGCGGAGGGCTCGGGGCTGGGGCTCACCGTGTCGCGCCGCATCGCCGAGGAGCTGCTGGGCGGCCGGCTGGCCGTGGAGAGCGTCCCCGGGCGGGGCTCGGTCTTCCGGCTGTTCCTCCCCGCGGGCTCTTCGAACGGGGAGGGTGGGGCCGCGGAGGGGTAGCGGCTACGGGAGGGGGATGCGGTCGCGGATGAGCAGCAGGATCGCCGCGTGGGGGACGATCAGGTACCTGCTCGCGTCGATCTCCACCTCGACGGCCTCGCGGCGCAGGTAGATGGCGTAGTCGCCCTTGCCGGCCTGGAGCGGGACGTAGCGGATCTCGGTCCGGGCGCCGCCGCGCGTCCACGGCTCGCCGTCGCCCGCGGGCTCGGAGGTGGGGTAGCCGGGGCCCGTGTTGACCACGTACCCGCCACCCACCTTCTCCTTCTCCGCCACGCTCTGCGGCAGGTAGAGGCCGGAGGGGGTCTTCTCACTCTCCTCCGGCTTGATCAGCACCTTGTCGCCGATCAGGATCACTTCCCGGCTCATCGCGTTATCTCGTTCGTCGTAAGTTGTTGTCCAGGTGTATCTTACCTGCCGGGCTGACCCCCTGGTTGTTACCCCGTGGGGCCAGCGGTGGGGCCAGCCGGCCATCCACCGCCGAAAACGGGCGCAACCGGACGCAAGAATCTACGCGCCCAGCTCCTCCCGCAGCTGCTCCCGGAGCGTCGCCGCGTCCTCGACCAGGGGGCGGAG
>DATABU010000353.1:0-8449 GCA_036259415.1 Longimicrobiaceae bacterium | reverse complement strand
CGGGTCTCCGGAGCGCGTGCTACTAGGGCTGCTCGTTCTCCTCGGTCTTCCTGCGGCGCCGCCTGGCCGCCGCGATCCCCGCCAGCCCCGTCCCGACGAGCGCCATGGTCATCGGCTCGGGGACCACCTCGCCCGGAGGCGGGTTCTCACCGCCCGGTCCCGGAGGCCCTGGAGGTCCCGGGGGTCCCGGAGGCCCACCCGGTCCCGGAGGTCCGCCCGGCCCCGGAGGTCCTGGAGGTCCACCCGGCCCCGGAGGTCCTGGAGGTCCACCCGGTCCCGGAGGCCCACCCGGTCCCGGAGGCCCGGGCTCACCCGGCGTCCCAGGGGCACCAGGTGCACCGGGCGCTCCCGGCGCCCCGGGTGCACCCGGGGTTCCCGGCGCCCCGGGCGCCCCCGGAGGTCCGGGCTCACCCGGCGCCCCGGGCGCTCCAGGCTGCCCAGGGGCTCCAGGCTCGCCAGGTGCACCGGGTGCTCCAGGCGCACCGGGTGCTCCAGGCTGCCCCGGAGGCCCGGGAGGTCCCGGGGGCCCCGGCTCTCCTGGAGGCGGCTGGCCGCCGGGCGGGTTGGCTCCGCCCACCCCCGCGCCGTCGCCGTCGGTGATCATGGTGTAGCCGGCCAGCCCCAGCAGGGGGATGGAGGCCAGGTAGCCCAGCCGCACCCGCGACTCCGGCTCCTCCACCGGCAGGTCCATGGGGGTCATGAGGAGCGGCGGGGTTCCCGGGATGGGTATCCCCGTTCGGGGCGCCCGCGAGGCGATGTAGCAGACCGAGAGGTCCTTGCAGACGCGGTAGCGGATGGTGTCGCGCACGACGGCCGGCGAGTACTCCTCGGCCACGAAGGCCGCGAACTGGGGGCTCCCGGCCTCGGGCTGGAAGGCCGCCCCGCCGAACCCGTAGTCCTGCACACCCGCCCGCACGTCTGCCAGCCCGTCGCGAACGGTGCCGTACGCATCGCGTACCAGCTCTCCGGCGCTGGACTTCGCCACGAGGTTCTGGGCCAGGAAGCCCAGGAGCCCGATCCCTCCACCCAGCGTGACGAGGGCAACGGACGATCTACGGCGCATAAAGTACCTCCCTGCTGTGGCAGGCTGTCCGGACGCCCGCCGTGACGCGGGACGCCGTCGCGGAGCCCGTGGGCCGGTCCTGCTCGGCCCGATGCTCCGTCCAGGTTCTCCCGGTGGCAAAACGTATACCGGCAGAATGCCGGGGCGCGGGCGTCTCTTCGCTGCGCGGAGTGTTTCATCGGCGCAACACATCGGGGACGCTCACGGCTCCCGCACCCCCAGGTGCTCCCCCTTGAAGACCCGGAACAGGTAGTACAGCGAGGGGAGGAGCACCCCCATCCCCGGGGGGAGCGTCCAGAGCACGAACCGGAGCGTACCGGGGTGCCCGGCCGCCCCCTGCACCGTCACGTCCGGGTAGATGATGTACGGGTACTGGGCGATCCCCCACCCGGCCAGGAGGCAGGCGACCTGTGCCACCGTGGCCGCCCGCGCCAGGCGGAAGCGGCGGCGCAGCAGCGCCCACCCGGAGAGCAGCGCGGCCCCCACGCCCACCGCCACCACCGGGGCCGCCCGCGCGCTCAGGAGCCCGCTCCACAGGTGAGGCGCCTGCGCACGCAGCAGCGGGAGGACGAGCACCGAGAGCGCCACCGTCGCCGTCCCGGCCCACAGCGCCCGGGCGCGGAAGTCCTCCCGCAGCGGGCCCTCCGTCTCGTTGGCCAGGTACACCGCGGCCAGGTAGGCGCAGGTCGCCAGCGCGAACGCCCCCGTCGCCAGGGAGAGCGGGGCCAGCCAGGGCGGCGTGTCCCCCACCCGCACCACGCCGTCCACGACGCGCAGGCTCCCGGCGGAGACGGCGCCCAGGCACATGCCCAGCAGCACGGGGGTGATGACGCTCGCCGCGCCGAACACCGCGCCCCAGCGGAGTGCGCCGCGCCCGGCTCCCGGTGAGCGGGCGCTCTCGGGCGAGTAGGCCCGGAACACGAACGCGGCCCCGCGCAGGATGATCCCCAGCAGCACCAGGTGGAAGGGGAGGAAGAGCGCCACGCTGAGCGCCGCGAAGGCGGGCGGGAAGGCCGTGAAGAGGAGGACGATCACGAAGATCAGCCAGACGTGGTTCGCCTCCCAAACCGGCCCCATGGCGTGCGCGATGGTCGAGCGCTGCTCCTCGCGGCGCGGTCCCGCGGCGAAGGCGTCCCAGATCCCCCCGCCGAAGTCCGCTCCCGCGAACACCGCGTAGGCGACCACCGCCGCGAGCGTCACGGCGGCGACCAGCGTCTCAGGAGACATGGAGACCTCCCCGGCCCGCGGCCGTCCCGGGGGGAGCGCCCGTGGCAAGGCGCCGCAGCAGGTACGCCAGCGCGACCCCAAGCCCCAGGTACAGTACCGAGAACCCGAACAGCGTCGCCGGCACCTCGCCCACCGGCGTCACGCCGTCGGCGGTGCGCATCACCCCGTAGACCACCCAGGGCTGCCTCCCCACCTCGGTCACGATCCACCCCGCCTGGAGCGCCAGGAAGCCCAGCGGCGAGCCCGCCACGACCGCCGCCAGGAGCAGGCGCCCCTCGGCCCCCGGCCCCCGGCGCCGTGCCCACCAGTACCACAGGCCCAGCCCGATCAGCGCGAACCCGCACCCCACCATCACCTGGAAGGCCAGGTGGGTGATGAGCACGTTGGGGCGCTCGTCCACGGGGAAGTCGTTGAGCCCGCGCACCTCTGCGTCGGGGTCGCCGTAGGCGAGGACGCTGAGCATCCGGGGGATGCGAAGCGCCCAGCGGACCTCGCCGGTCGCCTCGTCCGGGATCCCCCCGACCAGGAGCGGAACGCCCCGGGCGGTCTCGAAGTGGGCCTCCATGGCGGCCAGCTTGGCCGGCTGGTGCTCCGCCACGTTCTTGGCGCTCAGGTCGCCGCTCAGCGGCTGGAGGAGCGCGGTGACGGTCGCCAGCGACATGGCGAGCGTCAGCGCCGAGCGGTGGTAGACGTCGCGCCGGCCGCGCAGCATCCCCACGGCATACACGCCCGCCACCGCGAAGCCCGTGGCGACGTAGCAGGAGAGCGTGGAGTGCAGCGACATCTGGAACCACGAGGGGGCGAGGAACGGGGCGAAGGGGCTCACGTCCACGGCCGCGCCGTCCACCATCCGGAAGCCGGCGGGCGTCTGCATCCAGGCGTTGGCGGCCACCACCAGCACCCCCGAGAGCATCCCGCTGGTGGCCACGGCGACCCCGGCCAGCCAGTGGGCGCGCGGGGACAGGCGCTCCCAGCCGTACAGGTAGAGGCCCAGGAAGATGGCCTCGACGAAGAAGGCGTAGCCCTCCAGCGCGAAGGCGGAGCCGAAGATCCCCCCGGCGAACTCCATGAAGCGCGGCCAGAGGAGCCCCAGTTCGAACGAGAGCGCAGTGCCGGAGACGGCCCCCACCGCGAAGGTCAGCGCGGTGGCCTTGGCCCACTTCTTCGCCAGCTGGCGGTAGTGCTCGCGGCCGGTGCGGAGCCAGAGCCCCTCGGCCATCACCATGAGGAGCGGCATCCCGATCCCCAGGGCCGCGAAGACCATGTGGAACGCGAGCGAGACCTCCATCTGCGCGCGCGCAGCGGTCAGCGTGTCCAACGGAAGCCACCTCCGTCCGGGGGTGAGCGGGGCGGGGATTGTCGCCCGTGGGCGCCCCGCCGTAGGTTCCCTGCAAGCTAGTCTCGGAGGCCCGGACGCGTGATCGGGAGATCTCCCGATTCCCCGTGGGGCGACTCCCCGAACCCGCCTTGCGGCGGGCGGGGTGTGGGACCGGCGCAACACCTGGTGCTCCCCGGGGGCGCCGCAATCCCCCCGAGGGCGAGGAGGAGCCGGACCATGCAGGCATCGGAGATCGAGGGAACGCTGGAGTTCCTGCGCGCGGCCGAGGCGCTGAAGACCACCCTCCGCAGCGGGTGGACGTCGGCGGGGGAGCCCGAGAGCGTCGCCGAGCACAGCTGGCGTCTCTGCCTGATGGCGCTGGTGATCCACCCGGCCTTTCCCGGGGTGGACTTCGCCCGCCTGGTGAAGATCTGCATCGTCCACGACCTTGGCGAGGCGGTGGGCGGCGACGTCCCCGCCCCGGAGCAGGCGCGCCGCGGGGGGAGCAAGGCCGCGGACGAGCGGCGCGACCTGCTGCATCTCCTCGCGCCGCTCCCGGCTCCGCTCCGCGAGGAGATCACCGGGCTGTGGGACGAGTACGAGGCCGCGTCCACCCCGGAAGCCCGGCTGGCGAAGGCGCTCGACAAGCTGGAGACCATCCTCCAGCACACCCAGGGCGCGAACCCGCCGGACTTCGACTACCGCTTCAACCTGGAGTACGGGCGCCGCCACACCGCCGAGCCGGCGCTGGTGGCGGCCATCCGCGCGATCCTGGACGGGGAGACGGAGCGGCGCGCGCGGGAGGCGGAGTCGGTACGTTGAGCGGCGGGTTCGGGCGTGCCCCTCGCTGGCGCTCGGGTCGGGCTGCGGCTCCGTAGGGCAGCAAACAACGCTGCCCAACGGAGGCGAGCCCCGACGATACTGCTGTCGGGTCTCGCCGCTTCGCGATCGCATCCCTCACGCGGGCGCCGGAGCATGTCCCGGCTTTCGTAAACCCCTCTCCCAGCATTGAGAGAGGGTGGCGAGCCCAAGCGAGCCGGGTGAGGGCCCGCTCGTAGTCCGGCTCGGCCCGCAAACGCGCCAAGGGGAGGGGCGATGGACCTCGGGCTGAACGGAAGCGTCGCCGTGGTGAGCGGGGGCAGCCGCGGCATCGGCAGGGCGGTCGCGGCGGCGCTGGCGGCCGAGGGGTGCGCGGTGGCGATCTGCGCGCGGCACCGACGACCTGCGGAGCGCGGCCGAAGAGGCGGGGGCGCTGAACGGCGGGCGCGTCCTCGCCGTCGCGCTGGACCTGACGGAGCCCGGCGCGGCGGGCGCGCTCGTGGAGCGCGCAGCCGGCGAGCTCGGCGGGATCGACGTGCTGGTCAACAACCTGGGCGGCAACCGGCGCAAGCCGTTCGAGGACACCACCGACGAGGACTGGAGCGAGCTGCTGGAGCTGAACCTGCTCGCCGGGCTGCGCCTCTCCCGCTGCGCCATCCCGCGGATGCGGGAGCGGGGCGGCGGCTCCATCGTGTTCGTGTCGTCGCTCTTCGGGCGGGAGACCGGCGGCCCCGGGCTCTCCCTGTACAACGCCGCCAAGTCGGCCGTCATCAGCGCGGCCGGGGTAATGGCGCTGGAGCTGGCGCCCGCGGGGATCCGCGTCAACAGCGTGGCCCCGGGCTCCATCCGCTTCCCGGGCGGGAGCTGGGACCGGCGGGTCCGGGAGGACCCGGAGGGGATGGAGCGCTGGGTCGCCGAGCACCTCCCGCTCGGGCGCTTCGGAACGCCGGAGGAGGTCGCCGCCCTGGTCGCCTGGCTGGCGTCGCCGCGCGCCGGCCTGGTCACCGGCGCCTGCCTGGCCGTGGACGGCGGCCAGGGCCGCTCGCTGATCTGATCCGTGATCCGTGATCCGTGCGCACCGGATGAGGACGCTGGTCCCCGGCTGGGCGCCCGCGTGAGGGATGCGAGCGCGAAGCGGCGAGACCCACAGTCGTTCCGTGGGGCTCGCCTCCGTTGGGCCACGTTGTTCGTGGACCTACGGAGCCGCAGCCCGACCCGAGCGCCAGCGAGGGGCACGCCCAACCCCGCCGTTCGAGCAGTTCACCCTCGCTCAGTCGCCCCCCAGCGGGAGGAAGAGCGTGAACGCCGCCCCCTCGCCCGGGCGGCTCACCACGGTCAGGTCGCCACCCATGGCGCGGGCCAGGCGGCGCGAGACGGCGAGCCCCAGCCCGCTCCCCGGCTCCCGTTTGCTCCCGCGCCCGCTGGCGAGCTGCAGGAACTCCTCGAACACCGCCTCCTCGCTCCCGGGGGGGAGCCCCGGGCCCGTGTCGCGCACGGTGATCCAGGTCCGCTCGCTCTCCAGCCCCGCGTCCACGCGCACCTCCCCCTGGTCGGTGAACTTCACCGCGTTGGAGAGCAGGTTCACCAGGATCTGCCGCACCCGCACGGCGTCCACCACCACGGTGCTCCCGCCGGCCGCGTCCAGGTCCAGCCGGAGCGGGAGGCGCTTGGCGTGGGCCTGCGGCTCCACCGCGAGGACCGCCTCCTCCACCACCTCCCCCAGCACGGTGGGCTCGGGGTGAAGCTCCACCCGGCCGGCGTCCAGCTTGGCCAGGTCCAGGATGTCGTTCACCAGCTCGGTCAGGTGCGCGGCGACCTGGGCGATGCGCTCCACCATCTCCTGCTGCTTGTCGGTGAGGTCGCCCACGATCCCGTCCGCCAGCAGCTCGCTGTAGCCCACGATGGCGGCGATGGGGGTGCGCAGGTCGTGGCTCATGGCCGAGAAGAAGCGGTCGCGCGCCAGGGTGGAGCGCTTCAGCTCCTCGTAGAGCCGGGCGTTGTGCACGGCGACCGCGGCGTGCACGCCCAGCGTCTCCGCCAGCTGCACGGTCTCGTCGGTTACCGTGGCCGGCTCGCGCCACGCCACCAGCAGCACGCCCCCCACCCGGTCGTCGAAGCGCAGCGGGGCCGCGACCGCGGTGCGGAACCCGTCCGTCGGCTCCGACCACTCCGCCAGCGGGAGCTGCGCCGCGTCCTCCTGCTCGGCGCGGAGCACCTGCGGCTCGCCGGTGCGCAGCACGCAGCGGGCGGCCTCCCGCAGCGGCGCCGGGGGGGGGCGGCCCCCGTCGGCGCGGAACAGGTCTCCCCAACCGCGCTCGGCCAGCGCCACCGCGGCGAAGTCGGCCCCGAAGAGCGCACGGGCCCGCTCGCGGACGATCTCCAGGATCTCGTCCGTCTCCAGGCTCCCCGAGGTCGCGAGGGCGATCTCCCGGAAGACCTGCAGGGCGCGACCGCTTTCCGGCATGCAAGAGCCTCCCCGGAATCGCGCTGCGGTCCCGGTGCTCGAGTAGAAGGGTTTCCGCGCCCCGCGGCGCGGACGGAATCTTGCGCGCACGGCCGGACCCGGCGCAACCGCCGTCCGCGGGGAGCCGTGCCCTCCCGCCGGTCGCAAGTTCCGTGCGGCGCGCGGCGCCCCGCGCGCCCGTCCACCCCCGACCCCGGACCGTCGATCGCATGCTGCCGCCGCTGCGCCTGAAGAAGAACGAGGACCGCCGCCTCCGCGCCGGGCACCTGTGGGTGTTCAGCAACGAGGTGGACGTCGCCCGCACCCCGCTCACGGCGTTCGAGCCCGGCCAGCCCGTCGCGGTGGAGGACCACCGCGGGGCGCCGCTCGGCGCCGCCTACGTGAACCCGCGCTCGCTGATCGCCGCGCGCCTGGTGGGCCGCGACCCCGCCCGCCCCCTGGACGGCGCCCTGCTGCGGGAGCGGCTGGCGCGCGCCCTGGCGCTCCGCGAGCGGCTCTTCCCCGGGCCCTTCTACCGCCTGGCCTTCGGCGAGGGCGACGGGCTGCCCGGGCTGGTGGTGGACCGCTTCGGCGGGGTGCTGGTGGCGCAGCTCACCACCGCCGGGATGGAGCGCCTGCGCGGCGAGGTGGTCGCCGCCCTGGCCGAGACCGCCCGCCCCGCCGGAATCCTGCTCCGAAACGACGTCCCCGGCCGCACGCTGGAGGGGCTGGAGCCGTACGTGGAGGTCGCCCACGGCGAGGTGCCGGAGCGGGCGGAGCTGGAGGAGAACGGGGTGCGCTTCCGGGCGCCCGTCTCCGGCGGGCAGAAGACCGGGTGGTTCTACGACCACCGGATGAACCGCGCCCGGATGCAGGCGTACGCCCCCGGCCGGCGGGTGCTGGACGTGTTCAGCTACGTGGGGGGGTGGGGGGTGCAGGCCGCGGCAGCGGGGGCGGCGGAGGTCCTCTGCGTGGACAGCTCCGAGCCGGCGCTCGCCGCGGCGCGGGAGAACGCGGACTCGAACGGCGTGGGGGAGCGGGTGCGCACCCGGCGCGGCGACGCCTTCGACGTGCTCCGGGCGCTCGCGGAGGAGGGGGAGCGCTTCGACGTGGTGGTGCTGGACCCGCCCGCCTTCATCAAGCGGAAGAAGGACCAGAAGGCCGGGGAGGAGGCGTACCGGAGGCTGGCTCAGCACGGGATGCAGGTGCTGGCGCCCGACGGGATCCTGGTCTCCGCCTCCTGCTCCTACCACATGTCGCGCGAGGCGCTGCACGACGCCCTGCTGCGCGCGGGGCGTCGGCTCGGCCGCGACCTGCAGCTCCTGGAGGAGGGGATGCAGGGCCCCGACCACCCCGTGCACCCCGCCATCCCGGAGACCCGCTACCTCAAGGCGTTCGTGGCGCGGGTGGCGTAGTACCGGGTCGGGGTCGAGCGGGGGTGAGCTATGGGGGTGGGCGTGCCCCTCGCTGGCGCTCGGGTCGGGCTGCGGCTCCGTAGGCCGGCAAACAACGCCGGCCAACGGAGGCGAGCCCCGCAAACTGCGCGGGTCTCGCCGCTTCGCGCTCGCATCCCTGAATA
>DATABU010000352.1:0-9000 GCA_036259415.1 Longimicrobiaceae bacterium | reverse complement strand
CGGGAGCGGTGCGGCGGGAGTACCTGGCGGACGCGGCGGCGTAGGCGCCGTCGCGCCGGGGCACGTATCTTCCCGCACGTACACGGAACCGTGCACCCGAACGCGAGCAAGCCGCCATGGCCGCCGTCCACTCCACCATGCTCCCGCTGGGGACCACCGCCCCCGCCTTCGCCCTCCCCGACACCGGGGGGAGGACGGTCACGCTGGACGACTTCCGGGACGCCCGGGCGCTGGTGGTGGTCTTCATCTCCAACCACTGCCCCTACGTCCGGCACCTGCGCGCGGGGCTGGCCGACGTGGCCCGGCGCTACCAGCCCCGGGGCGTGGCCTTCGTCGCCGTCAACGCCAACGACACGGAGCGCTACCCCGCCGACTCGCCCGAGGAGATGCGCCGCGAGAAGGCCGAGGTGGGCTACCCCTTCCCCTACCTCTTCGACGAGACGCAGGAGGTCGCGAAGGCGTACCGCGCGGCCTGCACCCCGGACTTCTTCCTCTTCGACGCGGAGCGGCGGCTGGCGTACCGCGGGCAGTTCGACGGCTCCCGCCCGCGCAGCGACGTCCCCGTCACCGGGCAGGACCTCCGCGCGGCCATGGACGCGCTGCTGGAGGACCGCCCCGTCCCCGCCGAGCAGGCCCCCAGCATCGGCTGCAACATCAAGTGGAAGCCGGGGAACGAGCCGGAGTGGTTCGGGTGACCGGGTCCGGGGGCGTCCCGGAGGGCTACCCCGCCCGCCCGGCCGCGACCGCCGTCCCCCTGCACCCGCCCATCGCGGCGCGCTGGAGCCCGTCGCGGTTCGACGCGGAGCGCGGCGTCGCGCGCGAGGAGCTGCTCGCGCTGCTGGAGGCGGCGCGCTGGGCGCCCTCCTCCGGCAACGAGCAGCCGTGGCGCTTCCTCGTGATCCCCCGCGGCCACCCCCGGCGCGCGGGGGTGGAGGCGGCGCTCCGGCCGGGGAACGCCTGGGCGCGCCGTGCCGCCGTGCTGCTGGTCGCCCTGGCGAAGCGGCACCGGGAGCGGGGCGGCGACCCCAACCCCTGGGCGGAGCACGACACCGGCATCGCCACGGGGCTGCTGATGGTGCAGGCGACCGCGCTGGGGCTGGCGACCCAGCCCATGGGCGGGTGGGACGCGGAGGCCCTGCGCGCCGCGCTGGACGTCCCCGACGGCTACCGCCCCATGACCGTGGTCGCCGTGGGACACCACGACCCGGCGCTGCGCGACGAGCGGCTGGAGGAGCGGGAGGCCCGCCCGCGCGAGCGCCGGCCGCTGGCGGAGACCGCCCGGCTGGGCGGCTGGGACGGGGCGCCGGTCGGATGAGCGGCGACCCGCGCGCGGCGCTGCGCGAGAGCTGGGAGCGCAACGCCGCGGCCTGGATCGAGGCGGTGCGCGGCGGGCACATCCCCTCGCGGCGGGCGGGGACGGACGCCGCCGTGCTGGAGGCGGTGCTGCGCGCGCCGGGGCCCCGGGTGCTGGACGTGGGATGCGGGGAGGGGTGGCTGGCCCGCGCGCTCGCCGCCCTCGGCCGGGAGGTGGTGGGGATCGACGGGAGCGAGGATCTGGTGCGGCGGGCGCGGGAGGCCGGGGGCGGCGTCTTCCGGACGCTGCGCTACGACGAGGTCGTGGCCGACCCCGCGCGCCTGGGCGGACCGTTCGACGCCGCGGTCTGCAACTTCGCGCTGCTGGGGGCGGAAGTCGCGCCGCTGCTGCGCGCGCTGGGGACCGCGCTGGCGCCGGGAGGGCGGCTGGTGGTGCAGACGCTGCACCCCTTCACCGCCGCAGGCGACGACCCCTACCGCGACGGGTGGCGCGTCGCGGACTTCGCCGGCTTCGCCGTCCCGTTCCCCGCGCGGATGCCCTGGTACTTCCGCACCGTCGGCTCCTGGCTGGCCGAGGCGCGCCGGGCGGGGCTGGAGACGGCGGCGGTGGAGGAGCCGCTCGACCCCGCGACGGGGCGGCCGCTCTCGCTGCTCCTGGTGCTGGCCCGGCCGGGTGAGGCGGGGCCGGAGGGCTGACCCGGCCGTCAGTCCGCGGCGGCCTCGCCCCCCGGCGCGGCGATCCCCAGCTCGGGGATGGCGACGGCGCGGACCGTCTTCTCCACCCCGTCCAGCGCGGGGATCTCGTCGCCCGCGGCGGCCCGGAGGTCCCGGAAGCGCCGGGCTGCGGGGAGCACCATCCGCTCCAGCGATCCCACCCCGCGGTTGTACGACTCCACCGCCCGGTCCAGCCCCCTGCCGACGGAGGCGAGGTGCCCGGCCAGCGTGCTCATGCGGTCGTAGAGCACGCGCCCCAGCTCGCTGATCTCCCGCGCGTTGTCGGCCAGCCGCTCCTGGCGCCACCCGTACGCGACGGCCTTGAGCAGCGCGATCAGGGTGGTGGGGGTGGCGAGGATCACCTGCCGGTCCACCCCCGCCTCGATCAGCGAGGGGTCGTGCTCCAGCGCGGCGCTGAAGAAGGTCTCGCCGGGGAGGAAGAGGACCACGAACTCGGGCGAGGGCTGGATGGCTTCGTGGTACGCGCGGGCGCTCAGCTCGCGGAGGTGCGTGCGCACCTGCGCCGCGTGCCTGCGCAGGGAGGCCGCGCGCGTATCCTCGTCCGGCGCGTCCAGCGCCTCCAGGTAGTGCGAGAGCGGCACCTTGCTGTCCACCGCCACGCACCGCCCGCCCGGCAGCTTCACCAGCAGGTCGGGGCGCCTCCGCCCGTCGTCGGTGTGCACCGTCTCCTGCTGGGTGAAGTCGCAGTGCTCCAGCATCCCCGCGATCTCCACCACCCGCTTCAGCTGGATCTCCCCCCAGCGGCCCCGCACCGCCGGCGCCCGGAGCGCCCGGACCAGGCTGGCGGTCTCGCTCTGGAGCTGCGACTGCATCTGCTGCATCGACCGCAGGTGCTGCGTCAGGCCGCCGTACGCCTCCGCGCGGCTCCGCTCCACCGCGTCGATCTTCCGGTCCACCTTCTCCAGCGACTCGGAGATGGGCCTCACCAGCGCGTCGATGGCCCGCTGCCGCTCCTCCAGCTCCGCCTGCGCCCCCTGCTGGAAGCCCGCGAGCTGCGTGCGCGCCAGCTCCAGGAACGACTCGTTGTTGGCCTTCAGGGCGGCCGCGGAGAGCGCCTGGAAGGCGTCCCTGAACCGTGCCTCCGCCCCGGCCACTACGGCGAGCTTCTCGGCGGCGGACCTCCGCTCCGCGTCCAGCTCCGCCTCCAGCCGCCCGTTCGCCCGTGCGGTCTCCGCCAGGCGCTCGCGCAGGGCGGCGGCCTCGGCCTCGCCCGCCTCCGCGCGGCGGGCCGCGCCGGCGAGCTGCTGCTCGCGGGCGCGCAGCCGCTCCTCCAGCACGGAGCGCTCGGCGGCGGTCCGCGCGCGGAGGAGCACGTAGGCCGCGCCGGACCCCGCGGCGAGCGCGAGGACGGCTGTGACGATGTCGTTCATGAGGGGGTGATGCGGGAGCCTGCGGGGATGGGGGGAGCGCCGGGCCGGTGGCGCCCTCGCAAGCTACCGGCGCCCCCACGGAGGGCAAGTGCCGGGGTTTGTTCGGTCCGCCCCGGCACCCGCCCTCGCCTCGGGAGTCGTCAGCTCCCTCGCCTCGGACACGGCGGCCCGAGCGCCGCTCCGGGAGCGTGGAGCGCGATCCGCTCCGCGCGGGAGCGGCTCCAGTTCCAGCCCCGCCAGTCGCCCCGCTCGGAGCGGCCCCCGGAGAGCATGCGCCGGAGGTGGCAGGCGTCCGGCGCGCCGAGCTCCATCCCCGCGACCATGCCGGCGACCGTGGGGACCGCGTCGGCGCTGAGGGAGGCCAGGTACGCGGCGTCCAGCTTCCCCGTCCGCTCCGCCCGCTCCAGGTTGGTGCGGGCGATCCAGGCGTCCGGGTTGATCGCGTTCAGCGCGGCGAGCACCGCGAAGCCGGCCAGCACGGCGCCGCGGGGAAAGCGGCCGGGGGCTCCTCGCAGCACCGTGGCGGCGAACCAGGCCAGGACCGCGCCCAGCCAGGCCATGAATGCGAGCGTGTACAGGCGCAGCTCGGTCAGACCGTAGGCGGCCTGGTAGAGGCGCATGCGCTGCACCGCGGAGGCCATCACCACGAAGAGGAGCGCCACCATCACCGCGGCCAGCACCCGGAAGGCGCGTTCGCCGCGGCCGCCCCGCTCCCGCAGCAGCGCGTTCAGCGCCAGCAGCAGGGGGAGCGCCAGCGCGGCCACCGCCACCAGCTCGAAGAAGCCCTGGCGCGCGTACTCGCCCCACCCCAGCTCCGGCGAGCCGCTGACCCACGCCTGCCCGCCGAACAGGTAGCGCGACTGCATGGCCACGAAGGCCCCGAAGAGCGCGTCCAGCAGCGCCAGCACCGTGGCGATCTCCGTCGCGCCCAGCCGGGGCCGGGGGAGGCCGCGGGTGTCCACCTCGCCCTCGGGGGCCTGCAGCGCCGCCCATAGCACCCCCGCCGCGGCCCAGCTCCAGAACACCGTCATGGCCGCGTCCTCGGCCAGCTCCGCGGGGCCCCAGGCGAACAGCCCCCGCACCGCCTCGCCGAACACCGGGTCGGCGGAGGCGAAGAGCGCCTGGAACACCAGCAGCAGCGGCAGCGCGAGCAGGACGCCGCGCGCCACCGCCACCGCCCGCGCCGAGCGCCCCGCGGGGGCCAGCGAGCGCCACTGCACCCGGCTGAACACCAGCACCAGCGGCGCGACCGCCGCGTGGAACACTGTGGCCGCCACGCCCAGGAGCCAGCGGCCCAGCACGGTGTTCCCCAGCTCGCCCCCGCGCGCGCGCCACGCCCCCAGCACCAGCGCCGTCCCCACCGCCAGCACGTTCAGCGCGGCCAGCGCGGGCGACGCGCGCCACGCCAGCGCCGCCGCGAACCCGAGCGCGGGCACGGCCATCCAGCGGCCGCCGCCCGCCAGCTCCGTCCCGGTGCGGCGGGCCAGCAGCGCCGCCACGGCCAGGAGCGCCGCCACCCAGAGCGGGGCGTTGAGCCCCAGCCCCGCGCCCTGGAAGAGGGCGTTCCCCAGCACCCCCAGCGCCAGCGCCCCCGCCAGCAGGAGGAGCGACGCCCGGGTGCGCTCCCCCACCTCCCAGGCGGGGAGCGGGCGCTCAAGCGCCTCCGCCCGCCCGCTCACCGCCCACCTCCCGCGATCTTATGCACTGTATGACCCCTATGGATCTTTTCGGGTCGTCCTCGCATCGTTCCGGACCTCCACTCCGAGGGTGAGAAAAGGGGCGCGCCGCCCGGCGCGCCCCGTCCGCTTCCTCCCGTCAGCCCGTGGCCTGGAGGACCCGCCCGAAGCGGCGCTCCCGGCCGCCGAAGTCGCGGACGGCGGCCTGGAGGTCCGCCGGCCCGAAATCCGGCCACATCTTGGGGGTGAAGAACAGCTCCGCGTACGCGCACTCCCAGAGCAGGAAGTCGCTGAGGCGCTGCTCCCCGCCGGTGCGGATCAGCAGGTCCACGTCGGGCGCGCCGTCCAGGGCGTGCATCTCCTCGCCCAGGGCGCGGGCGAACTCCTCCCGCGTGGGCTCTCCGGCGGCGCCCAGCCGGGCCGCGGCGCGCAGGATGGTGTCGCGCGCCGAGTAGTCGATCGCCACCCGGAAGTGCATCGCGCTCCCGGCGGCGGTGGTCCGCTCCGCCGTCTCGATGGTGGTGAGCAGCTCCGGCCCCAGCCGGTCGCGCCGGCCGATCACGCTGAGCCGCACCCCGTTCTCCACGCAGCGCCGCGTCTCCCCCACCAGGTACGCCCGGAAGAGGCGCATCAGCGCGGTCACCTCCGGCCCCGGCCGCTGCCAGTTGTCGGACGAGAAGGCGTACACCGTCAGCGTCCCGATCCCCATCTCCCGCGCCGCCTCCACCACCCTGCGCACGGTGCGCGCGCCGATGCGGTGCCCCGCGGCCCGCGGCAGCCCGCGCGCGTTGGCCCAGCGGCCGTTGCCGTCCATGATGACGGCGACGTGCATCCCCGCGGCGTCCGGCTGAAAAGAACTTTGTCTCATAAAGCACAGGGGCAAAAAAAGGTCAGTCCCGGCGGTCCCGCACCGCCTGGATCAGGGCTTCCATGTGGTCCAGGTACGACTGAAGCGCGCGCCGCCCCTCCGGGGTCAGCCGGTACTCGGTGCGCGGCACCCGCCCCTCGAACGACTTGGTGCACGACACGTACGCGGCCTCCTCCAGCCTGCGCGCGTGCACGCTGAGGTTGCCGTCGGTGAGGCCCAGCATGTCCTTGAGCGCGTTGAAGGTCAGCGCCTCGTTCACGGCCAGCGCGCTGACGATCCCCAGCCGGACCCGCTCGTGGATGAGCCGGTCCAGCTCCGGGGCGCCCTCCGCCACGCCGCCTGCGACGCTGCGGAGGCCGAAGTCCTCGCCCTCGCGGGGCGCCCGCTTCGCCTTAGCCACCGTACCTCCAGGCGATGATCGCTCCGAAGACCACGTGCAGCCCGCCGAACCCGAGCGCCATGACGGCGTTCCCCCAGGCGGCGGGCGTGAAGAGTGCAGCCGTCCCCAGCGCCATAAAGCACATCCCCATCACCGGGACGATGCGGGCGGAGAAGGCCCCCGCCGTCACCACCCCCGTGCCGAAGAGGAGGAGCCACACGCCCGGGAGTGCGGCCACCAGCCCGGCCTCGTACAGGAAGGCGCTCAGCAGCGCCCCCGCCACCAGCGGCGGCGCCAGGCTCAGCGCGAACTTGCGCCCCGGTCCGGAGAGGAGCGGCATCCTGGCCGCGCGCGCCTTGCGCGCCGTGGTCCACCCGCCGATCCCCAGCGAGAACAGGGCCTCCGCCCACCACACCGCCATCCACGCCTCGGGGGAGTGCTGGCGCGAGGCCACCCACGCGGCGCCCAGCGCCGTCATCCCCACCACCACCGCGCCCCACCCGGAGACGGCGGTGAAGCTCCCCGCCCGCTCCATGGTCTCGCGGATGAAGCGGAGGTTGTCCATCGCCCGGGCGTGCAGGTCGAGGGACGCGTCGTCGCGTTCGGGTCGGATGGGGTGTACGGATGCCATGGGCGGAGGATAGCACGGGATCGGGGGCGTGTCAAGTGCTTTGCGATGCAAAGTGATCGGGTGTCGCGAAGACGGCTCCCCTTGTGGGGCCGGGGGGCCCGTTCCATCTTGGCGGGACGGCGCCCGCGCGGCGCCCTCCCTCCCCCTTCCACCCCGGCCCCGCTCCGCCATGCCCCTGCTGATCGGCGTCCCCAAGGAGACTGCGCCGCTGGAGCGGCGCGTGGCGCTCGTCCCCGAGACGGTCTCGCGCCTGGTGAAGGGCGGCGCGCAGGTGGTGGTGGAGCACGGCGCCGGCCAGGCTGCCTCCTTCCCGGACGCGGAGTACGAGGCGGCGGGGGCCCAGCTCGTGGAGCGCCCCAAGGCGTACGACGTGGACGTGCACGCCCGGGTGCAGCCGCCCGCCGAGACCGAGGTCCCGCTGCTGCGGCAGGGCGGCGTGGTGGTGGGCTTCCTGCGCCCGCTGGACGCCCCGGGCGAGACCGCGCACCTGGCCGCCGCCGGGGTGACGGCGCTCAGCATGGAGCTGGTGCCGCGCACCACCCGCGCGCAGAAGATGGACGCCCTCTCCGCCATGGGGACGGTGGCCGGGTACCGCGCCGTGATCCTGGCCGCGGAGGCGCTCCCCCGCTTCTTCCCGCTGCTGACCACCGCCGCCGGGACCATCCGCCCCGCCAAGGTGCTGGTGCTGGGCGCCGGGGTGGCCGGGCTGCAGGCGCTCGCCACGGCTCGGCGGCTGGGTGCGGTGGTCTCGGCTTACGACGTGCGGGCCGCGGCGCGCGAGCAGGTGGAGAGCGTGGGCGCCCGCTTCGTGGAGCTGGCGCTGGAGACGGGGGACGCGGAGACGGCGGGCGGCTACGCGCGCGCCCTGGACGAGGAGCGCCAGCGCCGCCAGGTGGAGCTGCTGGCGCCGCACGTGGCGGGCTCGGACGTGGTGATCACCACCGCGCTGGTGCCGGGGATGCGCGCGCCGCTCCTGGTCACCGCGGAGGCGGTGCAGGGGATGGCGCCGGGCTCGGTGGTGGTGGACGTGGCCGCGCCCAACGGGGGGAACTGCGCGCTCACCCGGCCGGGCGAGACCGCCGTGGTGGGACAGGGGGTGCGCATCCTGGGCCCGCTGAACCCGGCCGCGGAGATGCCGATGCACGCCAGCCAGATGTACTCGCGCACCGTGGCCGCCATGATCGGCGAGTTCGTCAAGGACGGCAGCTTCACCCCCGACTTCGAGGACGAGATCTTCCGCGGGGCGTGCGTGGCCCACGGCGGCGAGGTGGTGAACGAGCGGGTGCGAGCCCTGCTGGAGCCCCGCGCGCCGGTCTGACCGGCCGGCCACCGCGCCGCAGGCTCCTCCCCCCCACGCCATGAAGCGCTACCTCCTCACCTTCGGGCTGGGCCTGCTGCTCGGGGTCCTGCTGCTGGTCGGCGTGCTGGTGGCGCGCGCCTTCGGCTTCGACTCGCGGCAGGTCCCGGCGGAGCCGGCCGCGCCCTTTTCCGTGGACACCGCCGCCGCGGCGGAGCGGCTCGCCGGGGCGCTGCGCATCCGCACCGTCTCCTTCTCCGACAGCGCGCCGGCGGCGGGGCCGGAGTGGGCGGAGATGCACGCCTACCTGGCCCGGAGCTTCCCCCGCGCCCACGCTGCGCTCCGCAGGGAGACGCTCGGCGGCTCGCTGCTCTACACCTGGCCGGGCGCGGAGCCGCCGCTCCCCCCGGTGCTGCTGATGGGGCACCTGGACGTGGTCCCCGTGGAGCCGGGGACGGAGCGCGCCTGGACGCGCCCGCCCTTCGCCGGGGTGGTCGCTGACGGCTTCGTCTGGGGGCGCGGGGCGCTGGACGACAAGCTGGGGGTGCTGGGGACGCTGGAGGCCGTGGAGGGGCTGCTGGCCGAGGGGTTCCGCCCGCGGCGGACCGTGCTGCTGGCCTTCGGGTCCGACGAGGAGGTGGGGGGGCGCCGGGGCGCGGCGCGGATCGCGGCGCTGCTGCGGGCGCGGAGGGTGCGGCCGGCCTGGGTGCTGGACGAGGGCGGCGCCGTC